>NZ_FNLB01000006.1:3307500-3310000 GCF_900104145.1 Pseudovibrio sp. Tun.PSC04-5.I4
CAACCAGGATGTTGGCTTAGAAGCAGCCATCATTTAAAGAAAGCGTAACAGCTCACTGGTCTAAATAAGGGTCTCCGCGCCGAAAATGTACCGGGGCTCAAGCCATACACCGAAACTGCGGGCTTAGTTTATCTAAGCGGTAGCGGAGCGTTCTGTAGGCCGATGAAGGTGGACCCGTGAGGGCTGCTGGAGGTATCAGAAGTGCGAATGCTGACATGAGTAACGATAAAGAGGGTGAGAGACCCTCTCGCCGAAAGTCCAAGGGTTCCTGCGCAACGCTAATCGGCGCAGGGTTAGCCGGCCCCTAAGGCGAGGCCGAAAGGCGTAGTCGATGGGAACGGGGTTAATATTCCCCGGCCTGTGGGTAGTGACGGATGCCGTGTATCGTATCTCCTTATTGGATTGGAGATGCGGTGAAGGTGTTCCAGGAAATAGCTCCCACGATAAGACCGTACCCTAAACCGACACAGGTGGACAGGTAGAGTATACCAAGGCGCTTGAGAGAACTGTGCTGAAGGAACTCGGCAAATTGCTCCCGTAAGTTCGCGAGAAGGGAGCCCAATGCGAAGGCAACTTTGTATTGGGGGCACAGAATTGGGGGTTGCGACTGTTTATCAAAAACACAGGGCTCTGCGAAGCCGCAAGGCGACGTATAGGGTCTGACGCCTGCCCGGTGCTGGAAGGTTAAGAGGAGTTGTGCAAGCAGCGAATTGAAGCCCCAGTAAACGGCGGCCGTAACTATAACGGTCCTAAGGTAGCGAAATTCCTTGTCGGGTAAGTTCCGACCTGCACGAATGGCGTAACGACTTCCCCGCTGTCTCCAGCACAGACTCAGTGAAATTGAATTCCCCGTGAAGATGCGGGGTTCCTGCGGTTAGACGGAAAGACCCCGTGCACCTTTACTACAGCTTCACACTGATATTCGTGATGACATGTGTAGGATAGGTGGTAGACGTTGAAACCAAGGCGCCAGCTTTGGTGGAGTCATCCTTGAAATACCACCCTTGTCCTCATGGATATCTAACCGCGGTACTACAATACCCGGGACCGTGTGTGGCGGGTAGTTTGACTGGGGCGGTCGCCTCCCAAATGGTAACGGAGGCGCGCGAAGGTAGGCTCAGAGCGGTCGGAAATCGCTCGTTGAGTGCAATGGCATAAGCCTGCCTGACTGCGAGACTGACAAGTCGAGCAGAGACGAAAGTCGGTCATAGTGATCCGGTGGTCCCTCGTGGAAGGGCCATCGCTCAACGGATAAAAGGTACGCCGGGGATAACAGGCTGATGATGCCCAAGAGTCCATATCGACGGCATTGTTTGGCACCTCGATGTCGGCTCATCACATCCTGGGGCTGGAGCAGGTCCCAAGGGTTTGGCTGTTCGCCAATTAAAGTGGTACGTGAGCTGGGTTCAGAACGTCGCGAGACAGTTCGGTCCCTATCTGCCGTGGGTGTAGGAATATTGAGAGGATCTGTCCCTAGTACGAGAGGACCGGGATGGACGTACCTCTGGTGGACCTGTTGTGGCGCCAGCCGCATTGCAGGGTAGCTATGTACGGAAGGGATAACCGCTGAAGGCATCTAAGCGGGAAACCCACCTTGAAACTAGTATTCCCTTGAGAGCCGTGGAAGACCACCACGTTGATAGGAGGCATGTGGAAGCATAGTAATATGCGAAGCTGAGCCTTACTAATAGCTCGATTGGCTTGATCACTCCCATTAAGCTATAATCACAAATGACAAACTTCTAAGTTTGTCACATAGGCCTGCTCAAAAAAGCAGATAAGCCTATGGATGAAAATGACAAATACTAAGCCAGTCACTTGGCTAACAAAATAGACCAGTTCAATATACAAGATCAGATAGATGACGCTAATCATCAATCTGAAAGATGCTTGAAACCTCAAGCCGTGGATCGTAAACCAAGATCCGCCTGAGGTGCAAAGCACTCTCAGACAAGCTGATCGCAATTATGTATGTTTATCCTGCCCGGTGGCTATGGCGGGGCGCCCCCACCCGATCCCATCCCGAACTCGGAAGTGAAACGCCCCTGCGCCAATGGTACTTCGTCTCAAGACGCGGGAGAGTAGGGCGCTGCCGGGCATGATAAACATACAAAATATCTTCAAAATAACCAGAATTACCCAATATACAAAACCCCCGTTGCTTTATAGCGCGGGGTTTTGTCGTTCTAGCGAACCCGCCCTCATAATGAAGGCGGGTTTTTTGTTGTCCGGAGTTTGGGAACAAAGGATAGGCTGTTCTTGCTGCGGTCATCTGAATTGCCGCACCTCTAGTCTAGAGAGGAAAGCTGTCTCCCATCCCGCTCATACCTCCAGAGCGTTCCTCTTGGGAGCTGCTGTTTATCGGAGCAAGGTTTAGGTTGGTTCGGTCATCTTGGTCACGGCGTGAAGCTCTGGGTCCCGGGTCTGCGCCCGGGATGACACCGTGAGGAGGGCAGACTGGACAATGGGCTGGCGACATCAGGTTCGTGAGGCTGCTGAG
>NZ_FNLB01000006.1:3315000-3317500 GCF_900104145.1 Pseudovibrio sp. Tun.PSC04-5.I4
ATCATTTAAAGAAAGCGTAACAGCTCACTGGTCTAAATAAGGGTCTCCGCGCCGAAAATGTACCGGGGCTCAAGCCATACACCGAAACTGCGGGCTTAGTTTATCTAAGCGGTAGCGGAGCGTTCTGTAGGCCGATGAAGGTGGACCCGTGAGGGCTGCTGGAGGTATCAGAAGTGCGAATGCTGACATGAGTAACGATAAAGAGGGTGAGAGACCCTCTCGCCGAAAGTCCAAGGGTTCCTGCGCAACGCTAATCGGCGCAGGGTTAGCCGGCCCCTAAGGCGAGGCCGAAAGGCGTAGTCGATGGGAACGGGGTTAATATTCCCCGGCCTGTGGGTAGTGACGGATGCCGTGTATCGTATCTCCTTATTGGATTGGAGATGCGGTGAAGGTGTTCCAGGAAATAGCTCCCACGATAAGACCGTACCCTAAACCGACACAGGTGGACAGGTAGAGTATACCAAGGCGCTTGAGAGAACTGTGCTGAAGGAACTCGGCAAATTGCTCCCGTAAGTTCGCGAGAAGGGAGCCCAATGCGAAGGCAACTTTGTATTGGGGGCACAGAATTGGGGGTTGCGACTGTTTATCAAAAACACAGGGCTCTGCGAAGCCGCAAGGCGACGTATAGGGTCTGACGCCTGCCCGGTGCTGGAAGGTTAAGAGGAGTTGTGCAAGCAGCGAATTGAAGCCCCAGTAAACGGCGGCCGTAACTATAACGGTCCTAAGGTAGCGAAATTCCTTGTCGGGTAAGTTCCGACCTGCACGAATGGCGTAACGACTTCCCCGCTGTCTCCAGCACAGACTCAGTGAAATTGAATTCCCCGTGAAGATGCGGGGTTCCTGCGGTTAGACGGAAAGACCCCGTGCACCTTTACTACAGCTTCACACTGATATTCGTGATGACATGTGTAGGATAGGTGGTAGACGTTGAAACCAAGGCGCCAGCTTTGGTGGAGTCATCCTTGAAATACCACCCTTGTCCTCATGGATATCTAACCGCGGTACTACAATACCCGGGACCGTGTGTGGCGGGTAGTTTGACTGGGGCGGTCGCCTCCCAAATGGTAACGGAGGCGCGCGAAGGTAGGCTCAGAGCGGTCGGAAATCGCTCGTTGAGTGCAATGGCATAAGCCTGCCTGACTGCGAGACTGACAAGTCGAGCAGAGACGAAAGTCGGTCATAGTGATCCGGTGGTCCCTCGTGGAAGGGCCATCGCTCAACGGATAAAAGGTACGCCGGGGATAACAGGCTGATGATGCCCAAGAGTCCATATCGACGGCATTGTTTGGCACCTCGATGTCGGCTCATCACATCCTGGGGCTGGAGCAGGTCCCAAGGGTTTGGCTGTTCGCCAATTAAAGTGGTACGTGAGCTGGGTTCAGAACGTCGCGAGACAGTTCGGTCCCTATCTGCCGTGGGTGTAGGAATATTGAGAGGATCTGTCCCTAGTACGAGAGGACCGGGATGGACGTACCTCTGGTGGACCTGTTGTGGCGCCAGCCGCATTGCAGGGTAGCTATGTACGGAAGGGATAACCGCTGAAGGCATCTAAGCGGGAAACCCACCTTGAAACTAGTATTCCCTTGAGAGCCGTGGAAGACCACCACGTTGATAGGAGGCATGTGGAAGCATAGTAATATGCGAAGCTGAGCCTTACTAATAGCTCGATTGGCTTGATCACTCCCATTAAGCTATAATCACAAATGACAAACTTCTAAGTTTGTCACATAGGCCTGCTCAAAAAAGCAGATAAGCCTATGGATGAAAATGACAAATACTAAGCCAGTCACTTGGCTAACAAAATAGACCAGTTCAATATACAAGATCAGATAGATGACGCTAATCATCAATCTGAAAGATGCTTGAAACCTCAAGCCGTGGATCGTAAACCAAGATCCGCCTGAGGTGCAAAGCACTCTCAGACAAGCTGATCGCAATTATGTATGTTTATCCTGCCCGGTGGCTATGGCGGGGCGCCCCCACCCGATCCCATCCCGAACTCGGAAGTGAAACGCCCCTGCGCCAATGGTACTTCGTCTCAAGACGCGGGAGAGTAGGGCGCTGCCGGGCATGATAAACATACAAAATATCTTCAAAATAACCAGAATTACCCAATATACAAAACCCCCGTTGCTTTATAGCGCGGGGGTTTTGTCGTTCTAGCGAACCCGCCCTCATAATGAAGGCGGGTTTTTTGTTGTCCGGAGTTTGGGAACAAAGGATAGGCTGTTCTTGCTGCGGTCATCTGAATTGCCGCACCTCTAGTCTAGAGAGGAAAGCTGTCTCCCATCCCGCTCATACCTCCAGAGCGTTCCTCTTGGGAGCTGCTGTTTATCGGAGCAAGGTTTAGGTTGGTTCGGTCATCTTGGTCACGGCGTGAAGCTCTGGGTCCCGGGTCTGCGCCCGGGATGACACCGTGAGGAGGGCAGACTGGACAATGGGCTGGCGACATCAGGTTCGTGAGGCTGCTGAGTTGATGGCACCGAAGGGAATGAAGATC
>NZ_FNLB01000006.1:3625000-3720000 GCF_900104145.1 Pseudovibrio sp. Tun.PSC04-5.I4
TTCTTATCATTCTTGGACTATTGAAAATGCGCCACCATTTGTGGCGCATTTTTTTGTCGATTGCTAGGCAAGCTTCTTGGCTTCCTCACGAAGTAAAAACTTCTGAATCTTGCCGGTCGAAGTTTTGGGCAGATCTACGAATACAACGGTTTTTGGGGCTTTGAAGCCAGCGAGATGTTGCTTGCAGAAACTGGCAATTTCTGCTTCCGTCACGCTGCTATCTTTGCGCAGCTCAACAAATGCGCAGGGTGTTTCCCCCCATTTTTCATCGGGACGTGCAACGACCGCTGCTGAGGACACATCTGGGTGTTTGTAGAGGACTTCCTCCACCTCGATGGATGAGATGTTTTCACCGCCGGAGATTATGATGTCTTTTGAACGGTCTTTAAGCTGGATGTACCCATCTTCATGCTGGACCCCAAGGTCCCCTGAATGGAACCAGCCACCTGAAAAGGCTTCCTTCGTTGCGATCGGGTTTTTCAAATACCCCTTCATGACAACATTGCCTCTGAACATGACCTCTCCAATAGTTTCTCCATCGGATGGGACAGGTTCCATGGTTTCGGGATCAAGGACAGCAAGGTCTTCCAAAGCAACGTAGTTGACGCCTTGGCGGGCTTTCCGTGTTGCTTGTTCCTGAGATGACAGTTCGTTCCATTGTTCGTGCCACTCGTTGACAACAGCGGGGCCATAGACCTCCGTCAGTCCATAGAGGTGGGTAACATTGAAGCCTTCTTCTGCCATTGCTGCCAGCACGGTTTCTGGTGGAGGAGCGGCGGCTGTAAAAAATTCCACAGGCTGGGTTAGCTTGCGTTTTTCGTCTTCTGCAGTATTGAGCAATGTCGACATGACAATTGGTGCACCGCAGAGGTGCGTGACTTTCTCATCCGCTAGTGCATTCCAGATTGGAGCTTGTCTTACCTGACGCAAGCAGACGTGTGTTCCTGCGACAAGAGACAAAGACCACGGGAAACACCAGCCGTTGCAATGGAACATCGGTAATGTCCAGAGATAGACGGGGTGTCTGCCCATTGCGGCGGTGATGATGTTTGCTTGTGCAAGAAGATAGGCACCACGATGATGGTATACGACGCCCTTTGGGTTGCCGGTTGTACCAGAGGTGTAATTGAGACTGATGGCATCCCACTCATCTGCGGGTAGTTGCCATTGGAAGTTCGGATCCCCAGCGGCGAGGAGCTCTTCATACTCCATCTCACCAATGACTGGTGCAGATTGAGGGAACTCCAGATCATCATAGAGAACTACGATAGGCTTTACGATTGCCAGATCTAGCGCTTCGCTCATCACTTTGGAGAATTCGCGATCAACAATAACTAGTTTGGTTTCGGCGTGATCCAGTTGGAAAGCGATAATTGCCGCATCCAGTCGCGTATTGAGTGCATGAAGCACTGCTCCAGCCATTGGGACGCCATAGTGAGCTTCCAGCATTGGCGGAGTGTTGGATAACATGACTGATACACAATCATTTTTTCCAACGTTGCGCTGGCGCAAAGAGCTGGCGAGTCGCTTTGAACGATCATAAAATTGCTGGTAGCTGCGATTAATAGTGCCGTGAATGATTGCGGTGTGGTCTGGAAATACTTTCGCAGCCCTCGCTAGAAAACTAAGGGGACTCAAAGGCGCGTAATTGGCCTTGGATTTTGGGAGATCTGTGTCGAAAAAAGAGGTGTTTAATGGAATGTTTTTCATGAAATTCCCCCTGCATCTATAAACTACCTAAAGGGTTCCTATGATCCTTTGAGATAATCAGCAGCTTAAGTCCGCAAGTTAATTACTGATCTGAATAACTTAGTATTATGAGTGTTATTGACTTTGATATATCTGAGTATTGGGAGGGGGGATAGCCTAGATAACCTAGATATTTGTCTGAATGTATTCTCGGACTTAGACTTTCATCTATCAGTATTTTCTAGGTGTTATGTGGATTAGTGTAGATATGTTCTGTAAAATTTTATGCTTCAGTTGCAAAAAAATGAACTAACTCAACGGAATGAGTGAAATTATGTTGACTTTCTTGTCTAGAAGAAAGCTCGCGACAATTTGCAACACCTTCCAGACCTTCCCCGTTAGCCTTTCGATTTGTAATGTAGACCTAATAGACAAAAGAATAATTTGTGTCTGCAGAAATGTAGGTGTGATGAAAAAACAGGGCCAGCATGAACGTGACTGCACAAAATCGACAAGGAAAGATCGCCGTATTTTTTGGCGTAATTTTCTGCGCGATAACGGTCCTTCTGACTGGCTATATTTTTTCAATGGGCGCACAAAGTACGCAGGATCGGCAATGGTTCTTGGTGTTGGTTGCGCTTCCAGTTGCTATCCAGCTTTTTCTGAAAAGAGCTGTCATCCTGAACCATCTTCGTTTGCATTGGTATATCTGGGCGATATCTATGGCAGTTTGCCTTGTTGCAGCTGTGCAGCTTAGCAATGCGCAGCTTCACTCATCATCCAGTATGGCGGATATGTTGCGCACCTACTTCTTTTCTTGGGTTGGAGGGGAACCGCCAAGTTCTAGGTTTGCTGAGTACCCAAGAACTTTCGACGGCGGAAACCAGGTGAAACTGGGAACCGTTACTCCACTTTCGCCATACGGTGAAACCAAACTTAATCTGATTGATCCGTCTACCTACTTTAATCAGCGAGTGACGTGGAAGGCTGTTCCTGATTCAGCCTATCAGATGGGCAATGCCATAAATATTGTACAAGGTGTATTGTACCACGGCTTAATTGAGAGCCAGTAGCCGGCCATTTATCAGCTTTAGCGTTACGACGAATTCACTGTTGGTGAGGTGCGGCAAAACTAAGGCCCCTCATTGAGGAATTCTATCAGCGCAGTTGTTTGAATGAGTGATTTAAATCGCGCTGACACCATCCCACATGAGCTTTATTGCGATTATGAACAGACCCGCATAGGTGATCTTGTAGAAGAGATCCTTGTCTATGTGCCTGACGATTTTAATGCCTGCCAGAGTTGCCAGAGGCGCAAGTGGAAGCAACATCAAAGAAGTCGAAATGTTTGTGGAATCGAATTGCCCAAGCATGAAGTAGGGCAGGATCTTTGAAAAGTTGACCGTTGCGAAGAAAATTACGGCAGTGCCAGCCAGTACAGGCGGGGCAAGGCGCAATGGCAATGCGTACATCTGGAAGGGTACTCCACCAGCGTGGGCAATAAAACTGGTTACGCCGGAGATTGTACCCCAAATTCCGCCAAGCACCATATTATGAGGTTTGGGCGGTTTGCTCGCGCGTTTGCCAAACCAATAATCCAGTACAAACACCAGAGCTATCACGCCAGTTACCAGACGAATGTAAGAGTCTGAAACGTAAGCGGCGGTGAAGTAACCTATGACGGTTCCCAGCAAGCCAGCAGGAATCATGATGAGCAGGGTACGCCTACAATAGGTTGCCCGATAAGAGATTAGCCCGACAACATCCATAACCAGCAGTATTGGCAGGAGAATACCGGCGGCCTGCACTGGTGATATTGCCAAGGACATGAGTGGGACGCCGATGAGAGCAAGGCCGCCACCGAAGCCACCTTTTGCCATGCCAACAACGAAAACAGCAGGTATTGCACAGAGATAGAACAAAGGATCAGAAATAGGCAGCATGATTTGCTTGCCGCTTAGATGCGGGCAAGTCCTTTTTAATTAAACGGAAACTATGAAATAGGGCGGGTGGAAGTACATGTGTGCCTTTGGTTATAAGCCGATTTTCTAATATAGGAAAACTTGCCTTTGCGTCATTCAAGGCTCAATCTTCACCGGACCTGTGGACAGGTGCGATGCAGGGGTGCGCAGGAGGAGAGCCGTTATGACAAGTCGGTACCAGGATATTTATGATGGATGGAAAGAGAACAGCGAAGCTTTTTGGGATGAGGCTGCTAAAGGCATTGATTGGTTTACTCCATACACCAAAACGTTTGATGGTACACAAGGTCCTTATGGGCGTTGGTATACGGGCGGTGAGTGTAACACTTGTTATAACTGTGTTGACCGGCATGTCGAGCATGGTCGCCCAGGACAGCCAGCACTCATTTATGATAGCGCTGTAATAGGTGAAAAACGCACCTACACCTATCTTGAAGTGCAAGAACAAGTTGGGGCGATGGCGGCGTTGCTTCGAGAAAAAGGCGTAGAGAAGGGCACAATGGTGCTGATCTATATGCCTATGATTCCTCAAGCGGCGTTTGCAATGTTGGCATGTGCCCGTCTTGGCGCGATCCACTCAGTTGTGTTTGGTGGATTTGCTGCGCAGGAACTGGCCGTTCGAATTGATGATTGCCAGCCCAAGGCCATTATCAGCGCCTCCTGTGGTGTTGAGCCTAACCGCGTGGTTGAATACAAACCTTTGCTGGATAAAGCGATTGAACTGTCCTCCCACAAACCAGAATTCTGCTTTGTTCAACAACGTGAGCAGCATCTTGCTGAGTTGATTGAGGGGCGTGATTTTGACCTGGGCGCTTTGATGGATATTGCGGTTACAGAAAAAATGACAACCGAATGTGTACCGGTTGCTGCGACAGATCCTCTCTATGTGCTGTATACCTCTGGAACTACCGGTCAGCCGAAAGGCGTGGTGCGCGATAATGGTGGCCACATGGTTGCTCTTAAGTGGTCCATGGAAAATCTATACGGTATTGATCCGGGTGAGGTGTTCTGGGCGGCTTCTGATGTGGGTTGGGTCGTTGGTCATTCGTACATTGTTTACGCGCCGCTGCTTCATGGGGCTGTGACCCTTTTATATGAAGGCAAGCCAGTTGGGACACCGGATGCAGGTGCGTTCTGGCGTGTGATTTCAGAACACGCTGTTGTGTCGCTCTTCACAGCGCCGACGGCTTTCCGTGCGATTAAGAAGGAAGATCCTGAGGGCTCTGAGTTGAGTAAGTACAGCCTGAGTGGTTTTCGATCTTTGTTCCTTGCTGGTGAACGGGCTGATCCTGATACCATTTTATGGGCAGAGAACCTGCTGGGCGTGCCGGTGATCGATCACTGGTGGCAGACAGAAACTGGCTGGTGCATTGCGGGTAATCCGCTTGGCCTTGGGAAACTTCCTGTCAAACTGGGTAGTTCGACTGTTCCAATGCCGGGTTACGAAATGCACGTATTGGATGATGAAGGCAATGAGGTGGTTACCGGGCAACTGGGTAATGTCGTTGTGAAACTGCCATTGCCTCCCGGTTCGCTGCCGACCCTTTGGAATGCGGATGATCGTTTCAGGGAAGCTTATCTGGAAGAGTTTCCAGGATACTATAAGACGGCGGATGCGGGGCTGATGGACGAAGACGGATATCTCTTCATCATGTCGAGGACCGATGACATTATCAACGTTGCAGGACATCGGTTGTCTACCGGCGGAATGGAAGAGGTGCTTGCTGAGCATCCTGATGTTGCTGAGTGTGCTGTGATCGGGATTGCAGATAATCTTAAAGGGCAATTGCCTTGTGGCTTCGTTGTGCTGAAAAGCGGCGTGGACAGACCAACTGAGGTGATTGAAAAAGAGCTTATTGCGATGGTGCGCGACAAAGTTGGTCCAGTTGCGGCATTTAAACTGGCGATCACTGTCGATCGTTTGCCGAAAACTCGCTCAGGGAAAATTCTCCGCGCCACGATGCGTAAGATTGCAGATGGTGAAGAGTTCCGTATGCCTGCCACCATTGACGACCCAGCGATCCTCGAAGAAATTGCGGAAGCCATCTCGGTCAGAGGTCTGGCATCTGTCAGCTGATTAAAGAGTTTCTACGCAGCTTTGCTGGAGAAGTACATCGACATGTCGAGACTGAGAGATTAAGGTCGCCGAAATTTCGGCATCTGCCAGAGGTATTTTAAAAGTGAAACTAGACAAGAAAGTTGCGATTGTAACCGGTGGCGCACAAGGCATCGGTTACGCTATTGCGCAACGGTTTTTGCAAGATGGCGCTAAAGTCATGCTCTCCGATGCTGATGAGAAGGCAGGAGAAGCCGCGCAGGTTGCACTCTCAGAGTTTGGAGATGTTGCGTTTTGCCATTGCGATGTCAGTGTTCGTCTTGATGTCCGCAATATGGTTGCGAACACTCTCGATGAATTCGGTGATATTGATGTTCTGGTCAATAATGCGGGTGTGACAGCGAGCGGAGATTTTCTAACGCTTCCTGAAGATGAGTTTGATCGTGTCCTTCAGGTGAACTTGAAGGGGGCTTTCCTTTGCTCACAAGCGGTTGCCCGGCACATGGTAGAGAAGATTGAAGAGGGCGGTGACCCAGGTTCAATCATCAATATCAGCTCCGTCAATGCGGTTTTGGCGATTCCAGACCAGATTCCCTACACAGTTTCAAAAGGTGGGCTCAACCAACTGACCCACGTTTCTGCTGTTGCTTTGGCTAAGTATGGAATTCGGGTCAACGGCATTGGCCCGGGTTCGATTGAAACAGAAATGTTTAAGAGTGTGGTTCGGGATCCGAGTAAACTGGCAACAGTTCTCTCTCGCACACCGCTGGGCCGTTTGGGTAAGCCAGCGGAAGTTGCAAGCATTGCCTCCTTCCTCGCTTCGGAGGATGCCAGCTACATTTCAGGCCAAACGATCTACGCTGATGGCGCGCGTCTGCCGTTGAACTATACTGTGGATGTGATTGAGCCTGAGTAGAGCTTGCCCGTTTAGAATTGAAAAAGCCGCGCCTGTTTGGGACGCGGCTTTTTTTTATTCAGATTTTTGTTTATTGAGAACTGAGTGCTTCCGCGCCGATTTCAAATTGCATTCTTGCCAATTTGGCATAAAGACCGTTTTGAGCGACCAGTGTATCGTGGGTTCCTTCCTCCACGATATTACCTCGGTCCATCACAACAATCCGATCAGCTTTCAATACGGTTGCCAATCGGTGTGCAATGATCAACGTCGTGCGGCCTTCCATTAGCTTGTCGAGGGCTTTCTGGACTATGGTTTCGCTCTCTGCATCCAGAGCGCTGGTAGCTTCATCCAGCAGCAGAACGGGTACGTCCTTCAGGATTGCACGGGCAATGGCAATTCGCTGTCGTTGGCCCCCGGAAAGGGTTACACCGCGCTCCCCGATAAGAGTGTCGTAACCGTTCTTCATGGCGTTGATGAACTCATCTGCCAGCGCAAACTTCGCGGCAGAAATGATTTGCTCACGCGTTGCCTCTTCTTTGCCAAAGGAGATGTTTTCTGCAATCGAGGTTCCGAAAATGGCTGTGTCCTGAGGAACCAAGGCTATGTGTTCGCGCAGGTCTCGCGGATCTGTTGAATCCAGCTTGACACCATCCAGTGTGATATTGCCTGCAACCGGATCATAATAACGCATGAGCAACTGGAAGAGTGTTGATTTGCCTGCACCGCTTGGTCCTACGATTGCAACTGTCTCGCCTTTTTTGATGGAGAGATTGAGGTTCTCAAGCACACCAGATTCAGTCGCTGTTGGATAATGGAAAGTGACGGCGTTGAATTCAATCTCCCCAATCGTTGGTGACGGCAGAGCAATCGGATTAGCTGGTGCGTTGATCTCAGAGGGGACATGCAACAGCCCGGTGATCCGATCTGCGGCACCTGCAGCTTTCGCCAGTTCACCCCAGACCTGAGAGAGCTCACTCATGGCCCCGGCGGCAATGATTGAGTAGATGAGGAACTGGGTGAGCTGCCCGCCAGACATCCGACCTTCAACAACATCCAATGCACCAACCCAAAGGACAGAAACGATGCTTGACGAGATAATCAGAATGATTGTTGCAATGAGGAATGCGCGTGCCTTTGTTGCGACAAGGGCCGCTTCATAAGTCGAGTCAATATCTTTTTCAAATTGATCTGAGACGCTTTTCTCATTCGTGAAGGCTTGCAGCGTTCGGATTGAGCCAAGAACCTCTGTCGCATAAGCAATGGCATTTGCCAATGTGGTTTGCGCGTGACTGGTTCGGTTGCGAACAGAGCGGCCAAACCCGAGCAGAGGCAGGACTATAAGTGGGATCGCCAGAAGTACGAATAAGGAAAGCCGTGGGCTGGTGAACACCATCAGCGTTGTTGAGCCAGCAAACATAAGTACGTGCCGCAGAGCGATAGAAGCGCTTGCGCCAAAGGCGGATTGAATGAGGGTTGTATCTGCCGTGAGGCGGGAGATGATTTCGCCGGACTTGGTTTTGTCGTAAAACGATGGCGAGAGGTATGTGAGGTGGCGGAATACATCTGAGCGCAGGTCGGCAACGATTCGCTCACCGATCATCATCACCATGTAGTAACGAAGTGAGCTGGCTACCGCGAGTAGGGCAATCACAAAAATGATGCCGATAAAATAATCATCAATCAGATTTGGTTTGTCGGCACTGAAGCCATAATCAACCATATACCTGACGGCAATTGGCAGAACCAACGTTAACCCGGCGGCAGCCAGAAGGGCAATGGTCGCAAGGACAAGACGGGCCTTATGCCTTAAAAGATAAGGAAATAACGTTGCGAGTGGACGCAGTGTCTTTTCCCGAGTTTTTGTGTCCCGCTGGCTCATGCCATCTCCCGGATATTGATGAAAATGCAATAAATAATATTATGCTGAAGTAGATGTGTGCCACCATGTGAAATTACAAGCGCTTTCTCCGGTTTTCTGCGGGGGATACCCTCTTGTTTCCTCTGTTTGGATGGGGTATAGACCCGAGCACGATTACGCCGTACTTGTGGAAGTGCGGCTTCTTTCTACCGATGCTTCAGGCTAGCCCTAAGCCGTTCTTTTAAGAACTGGTGGTTTTTGGCCGTTGCTGATAGGACATTAGGTCATGAAACAGGACATTCATCCAGACTACCACACCATCACAGTTAAACTCGTTGATGGTTCCGAATTCACCACCCGTTCTACATACGGTTCTGAAGGTGACACTTTGCAGCTCGACATCGATCCGAGCTCCCACCCAGCATGGACCGGCGGTGACCGTCAGCTCATGGACCGCGGTGGTCGCGTGTCCCGCTTTACCAGCAAGTTTGGTAGCTTCTTGGGCAAATAATTGCTCTGAAGTTAGTGGAATTAGAAAAACCCGGAGCGTTTGCTTCGGGTTTTTTTGTGTGCGTTTGCGGAGTGGGCAGGGTTGCCAACCGGAGTTTAAGTTGGTGATGGTTGCTTTGATTGGTGTCGTGCGCTTACAGAGGTTTAAGATAACTGGCTATTAATCTGAACCGCTCTTGGGGAAAGCATTTTAAAGCTTAAAAGCAGCATTGAGCTGTGAGAGTTGCTCTCCAACTGGGTTGGACGTGTTTGCTGCTCGTTCGCGCAATAGCTCTTCTTTCAGCATGGAATCGACATGCTTTATCCGTCTTTGTAGCTGGAACGAGGTATTAATCAGATTACGGAGTGCCTCTGGTAAATCTTCCCAAACCGGGTTTTGGGTTGTCTTTGACGCATTCTCAACGCGGATCTTGTTTTTCTCGTTTTGTGCTTCAGATTGCTGAAGCTCACCGTCTTTGACTGCACGTTGCAGCAAAAGCCAAGAGGCCATTTGCATAAGACGAGTGGTTAAGCGCATGGATTCAGTTGCGTAGGCTAAGGACGGTGCAGGCCCAAGAGCTTTGCTGTGCTTTCTACCAGGGCCATCAAGATAAGAGGCGGTGTCTTCTACGAGAGCCATGCCCTCGCGAAATAGCTTGGTGAAGTTTTCGGAGGTCATAAGCCTCTGCGCAAAGCTGAAGGTATTCTCTGGCTCTGATTTCACTACAAACTCACCCATAATAAACCCTCGTCCGTTTCGTTTCGTTTCGGTTCTCTTGCTGTCGTCCTTTTGCAATCCCAGTCTGAAACACTTGCGGCTCGAAATATGTGATGAGCCATTTGCGAAGAATATAACTGTCTCGAAATGGAGCAAGAGGTTTTGCCTCAAGCTCAGAAAAGCAAGGGTTATGCCAACTTCGAGCTGTGAATAGTGTGGCTATCTCTCAATACTGATTTCAGTAGATGCGAAAAAAAAGAGCCGCATCGGTGCGGCTCTGAGGTGTTTTAACAGGGAGGCGTCAAGCAGAGTGAAAGCTCACTCTGGATCCAGATGAACTGGAATAACTAAGTTCTAATTTAAAATGGTTAACGATACGTAAACGACAAGTATCAATTTAGTTATTGATGAAGTTGTTGGTCAATTTTGTTTGGGTATTTTCTTATATTTTGTTTAAAATAGCGTTTAATTACTTGAGCTAGATCATCATGCAAGGGTTGATATCGGATTTTGCTTTATGCTGCTGGATCTTCTCAAGGTTTTTCCAGAAAGCTTGGAGGTTTCTGAAGCCTAACAATGAATTCGCCTATGGTCGGGTAGACGGGCTCTTGTTGCCAACTATTCTTTACCTAAATGGAAGAGTGAGCAAGCATCCGTTTGGGGTGGTTGCTAAATTTGAGGTCGCGAATGACAGAGATTAATACTCCGAAGGAAATGCAAGCCGTCCTAATGAATGGCGTTGGCGGCTCAGACGTTCTTGAAATCGGTAAGGTTGACGTTCCCCAACCGGGTGTTGGTGAGGTTCTTATCAAGGTGCATGCCGCAGGTGTGAACCGCCCGGATGTTATTCAACGCAAAGGAGCTTACCCGCCGCCGCCCGGAGCTTCGCCATTGCTTGGGCTTGAGGTCTCAGGTGAGGTTGTTGGCTTAGGAGAAGGTGTGGGGAATCATGCGCTTGGCGATCTTGTGTGTGCTTTGACGCCAGGTGGTGGCTATGCCGAGTATTGTCTTGCACCCGCGTCGCACGTGCTCCCAATTCCCGCTGGTTTGACAATGGTTGAGGCAGCGGCACTTCCTGAGACCTTCTTTACTGTGTGGTCCAACCTATTTGACCGACTTGGTTTGAAATCCGGCGAGAAGTTCTTGGTTCACGGGGGATCGTCAGGGATTGGAACGACTGCAATTCAATTAGCAAAAGCTTTTGGTGCAGAAGTATTTACCACTGTTGGGTCTGCTGAAAAAGCTCAGGCAGTTCGGGAGCTTGGCGCCGATTATGCCATCAATTATCGTGAAGCGGATTTCGTGAAGGAAATCCTCAATATTACCGATAAACAAGGTGTGGATGTGATCCTTGATATGGTTGGCGGTGACTATGTTGAGAAGAACTGGATCGTGGCTGCTATTGAAGGTCGTATTTGCCAGATCGCAACGCTCAACGGACCTTCGGAAAATGTCAACTTTAGCCGTTTGATGATGAAGCGATTGACGCATACTGGCTCGACGCTTCGTCCGAGAACAGTAGAGTTTAAGGCTCATATTGCTGAGGATCTTCACAAAAAAGTTTGGCCTTTGCTGGAAAATGCAAGAGTTAAAGTGGTGTTGGATCAGGTCTTTGATATGGTAAACGTGAAGAATGCACATGATCGAATGGAAGCCTCTAATCACATTGGCAAGATTGTGTTGAAAGTGACCTGAAGAAAATGCTTCGGTTGGTTTCGAATTCGCACAAGGTTTCCAGAGGACGTGGATGTAGGTGCTGATCTGGTTTGCTTTTGGGGTAATGTGAGCGTATAGTGCGCTCTAGTTTCCCCAAAAACTCGTATTGAATTCGGCTTTACTACCTTTGATTAGGCTGTGGAGCACACAGGAGGGATTTACATAATGTCCAACGCGCCGCTTATGCCAAAGGCAACTGCCGTATGGTTGGTAGACAACACTGCTCTGGGCTTCGATCAGATTGCTGCCTTCTGCAAGCTGCACCCGCTGGAAGTGAAGGCAATCGCCGATGGTGAAGCTGCTCAGGGCATCAAGGGTATGGACCCTGTTATGTCTGGTCAGCTGGTCCGCGAAGAGATTGAAAAAGCTTCGAATAATCCAAGCTATCGTATGCAGATTTTCGAATCTAAGGTTCGCCTTCCCGAGCCAAAGCGTAAGGGCCCTCGCTATACGCCTGTGTCTCGTCGTCAGGATCGTCCAAACGCAATTTTGTGGCTTGTTCGTTTTCATCCTGAGATTGTTGACGCGCAGATCATGCGTCTTGTTGGAACGACTAAGCCGACAATTGAAGCAATTCGTACGAGAACGCATTGGAATTCAGCGCATCTTGATCCGATGGATCCTGTAACGCTTGGTCTGTGTTCGCAGATCGAGTTGGACATCGAAGTTCAGAAAGCTGCGAAGAACGCTCCTAAACCTGTTGAAGGTGAAGAGCCGCAAAGCCTTCTGCCTGTTGATGAAACAACGAGTGAAGACGCTATGGCAGCTGCATTTGCAACGCCTGCGCCTAAGACCCGTGAAGTTGAAGAGCGCGTTGATGCAAGTGCTGTGTTCGCGAACTTTAAGTCCATTGGTGAAAGCGATGAGGACGAAGACTAGAGTCCCATCGTATTCATCTGACTGTTTAAGTTAGATGACGCTCTAAGTTCTTCTGAACGCATACCTATTAAAAAGCCGCCTTCGTATTTGAAGGCGGCTTTTTTGTTTGCGTTGTTTTGCAAGGAAATGCGTTGTCTGCGTTGTTGTGTGTTTTTGCGCTTATCCGTTTTCAGAGCTGTTGAGGCCGTTTTGGATACACATCTTGATTTTCAAGGCTTGTGTCGTTGTTCAAAAAACGCGTTCTACTTTAGCAAATTATCTTTGGAGCACTGAGGTCGTTCAGGGCAATTCCCCTCTCAATGACTTGGGTGCAAAACCACTGACCAAATTTGGCCAATGTGTCTTGTTGGGGACTGGGCACTTGATGAATTCACGGTGTCTACTATAGTTTTAATTTAACTCTTGATGGTGTTGCTTGTATAGGAATTGGGTTTTGATGCGCGTTTTTATTGGAACTGTATTCGTATTGCTACTCGGGGTTGGGGTGTCGTTCGCCGCCTCCGAGCTTAAGAACGAAAATCTTCTGGTGACCATGCCTGATGGTTATAAGGTCGCCTATTCTGACCGGAAAAAGGGGCTGGTGGTCTCTGAAATGATCCCTAAAGCGCAGTCTCTTGAAGACTGGCAGGATATGGTGACTGTTCAGGTACACTTTTCTGTCCATCCCACAATGAGTGCGCTGGTGAAGCAATTTACCAAGGTCGGCAATCCTATCTGTGAGGACTACTCTGGTTTTCTTGTCAGAAAGGGAAGGGAAAACGGCTATGAGTTTGGTCTATTTCTGACTTCTTGCAGCATCACACCCGCTTCTAAAAGCGAAAAGGTGCTCACCAAGGCCATTCTTGGTAAGGACAGCACTTATTTTGTTATAAAATCCTGGCGTTCAGGGCTGGACGAGGCGGATATCGTCAAGTGGTCTGGTTATATGGCTGGTGTGAAGGTCTGTGACAGCCGGATTGCAGACAGCGCTTGCCCCTGAATGCCAAAGCAGTTTGCATTACACCTGGGTCATACAAACTGCTTTGGGTTTTGTTTTTGCGTATCTTTGTCTGGAAGCAGCGCCCCTTTTCGGGGAGGCGCTCTGTCAGCGCTGTGTCAGTTTCAGCTCGATGCGGCGGTTCTTTGCATTGGCTTCGTCTGATGTGCCTTCTTCCAGCGGTTGGAATTCACCGAAACCGGCTGCGACGAGGCGGTCAGGTTCGACCCCTTTTGAGATGAGGTATTTGACTACCGAGATTGCGCGTGCTGCTGAGAGTTCCCAGTTGTCGCGCAGGCGGCCGTTGCCAGACAGTGGGCGTGCATCGGTGTGACCATCTACGCGCAGGACCCATTCGATTTCGGAAGGGATTTGACCTTCCAATTCCAAAATGGCGCTTGCGAGGAAACCGAGCTGCTGTTTGCCTTGCGGATTGACCTCTTCATCGCCGGAGGAGAACAGTACCTCTGACTGGAACACGAACCGGTCACCGACTACTTCGATATCAGACCGCTGTGCCAGAATTTCACGTAGTCTGCCAAAGAAGTCGGAGCGGTATCTGGAAAGCTCCTGTACGCGTTGTGCGAGGGCGACGTTGAGGCGCTTGCCGAGATCGGCAATGCTTGTCTGGCTTTCCCTATCGCGGGTTTCAGAGGCGTCCAGTGCATCTTCCAGAACAGCAATTTGTCGGCGGAGGGCGCTGATTTGCTGGTTCAGCAATTCCACCTGTGCCAAAGCCTTGTCGCTGATCTGTAGTTCACCTTCCAGCTTGGCGCGAAGTGATGCCAAAGCACCTCCAGCTTCATCAATTTCACCTGAGCGTTCGTTGAGCAAACCTTGAAGACGATCCCGTTCTTCAGCGGTTTGGTCCAAACCCAGTTGCAAGGATGAAATTGTGGTTTCCAAATCGCCAACACTGGATTTTTCCAGCGCCAATAGTTCAGTCAGTTCCGCAATTTGTTGATTGAGGCGGTTGAGAACCTTATCGCGACCCGACAGCTGTTGGTTGAGGAAGAACTGCGCAATCATGAAAATTGATAACAGAAAGATGAAAACCAGCAGGAGGGCGGACATCGCATCCACAAAACCTGGCCAGTAATCCTCTGTATTGCTTTGAGATCTGCGTCCGCGTGTACGTGCCATTACTTATTCCTTCTCCCGCTCTACCTGAGCGGTGAGTGTCTTCAGGAACCGTTCGATCCGGCGCTGCTGCATGGATTGTGCTTCTGCCCATTCGCGCATCATCTTTTGCTCTGAGCGAACGTGTTGGACGAGGCCCTGAATGCCTTCTGCCAGCTTGCTCATGGCAGCGCTGGAGTTGCCATCCTGCGGGTTTTCATCGGAGGACTCGATGGATTTGCGCAGATTTTCCAATGTGACTCGTAGATCTGCTGCAATGCCTGCGGATTGGCCGCTGCCGATTTCATCCGGGTCAATATCTGTCAGGGTGGAGAGCCAGTCTTCCAGCTCCTGATAGAAGCGGTTTTGCGCTTGCCCTGCCTGCAAATCCAGGAAGCCAAGCACAAGTGAGCCTGTCAAACCGAGAAGGGAGGAGGAGAACGCGATGCCGAGGCCGGTCATCTGGGCCGTGATGCCTGATACCAGATCCTCAAACAGCACGTTTGCATCGCCGCCTGCCGCGTTGAGCGTGCTGACGGTAGAGGCAACCGCGCTAACCGTTTGCATCAAGCCCCAGAACGTACCAACGAGGCCGAGGAAGATGAGCAGGCGCGTGAGGTAGCGTGAAATCTCGCGGGATTCATCAAGGCGCATCCCGATGGAATCGAGCATGGACCCCATTGTGGTTGGCGAGATGGTCATGTCGCCTGCTTTGTTGCCAAGCAGGGTTGCCATGGGTGCAAGAAGAATTGGAGGGCGGCGAACCTCTAGGCGTGGATCGCCAAGACGGAAGCCGTTTACCCATGAAACTTCTGGGAAAATCCGGAGGACCTGCCTAAAGGCGAGCAAAATGCCCAGTATTGCAACGCCCACAATTAGGCCGTTCAATGCAGGGTTTGCCATAAAGGCCCCGGAGATTTGCCCAATCAAGACAAAGGCTATGAACCCTGCCAGGATGAGAAAAATGATCATGCGCCACAGATAAACCTGCGGGCTTGACAGACTGTAGGGATCGTAGTCGCGTGCCATTATCGTAATACATCTTTAGCAAAACGAATTCTTGTCGTTTGATTGAAGTCAATCAAACGGAACGCGCTATAAAGTTAATGATGTCTTTAGATAACGCGATTTCCAGCTAATAGGAAACCGCTAATCGTTCATCCACCAATAGAAATGGGTAAGTTTTTAGATAAGTCGTATTTTAGCGCGACTGATGCCGTGATTTGGACGGGTTGTAGTCGAGATTGGGGGAAGTCGCTTACTTATGGCTTCTACATTTAGCCGATGAAAAGCTTTGCGTGAAATCAGATATCCTCAAAATACAACTCTAGCCGTCAACCTTGGGGCGCTGCAAAGGCTTTCCATAATGCGACTAACTGCTCGATAAGACGCCATCATTTCAATCTAATTGCGACTTGGAAGGAAGTTGAAAAGCTTCCAGTCATTAAGTGTAGCTCTGGGTCCCGGGTCGTTGCCCGGGATGACAGCGTGGGTGTTTGTGGCTCTGGGTCCCGGGTCTGCGCTTTGCTTCGCCCGGGATGACACCATTGGGGTGGGGGCGTCTTGGGGGCTATCTGCTAGCGGTATCCTGTTCGGGTGATGTTCGAGTTGATGGCACTTGCGAGCGCGCGGCATACGCTGGTGTCATCCCGGTCTTTGAGCCGGGACCTATGATGAGATCCCTCATATATTCGTGGTTAGTTTGTGTGATTGCGGGTGTGCAAGGTTCAGTCCAAACTGAGCTTATGTCTTACTTTATGTACATTTTGGCGAGTAAGCCGAGGGGGACGCTTTATACTGGCGTCACGAATAATCTTGCACGCCGGGTGTCTGAGCATAAGAGCAAGTTGGGATGTAGCTTTACAGCGAGGTACAATGTTTCAAACCTTGTCTACTATGAACAATTCAGGGATGTGAATAGCGCGATTCATCGAGAGAAACAGGTGAAGCGCTGGCGCAGGGTTTGGAAGATTGAAGCGGTGGAGGGCATGAACCCGAAGTGGGATGATTTATACCTTCGCTTTAATTGGTAGTCTCTGTGCTGTTCGGCTGCGGGTCCCGGGTCTTCGCCCGGGATGACACTATCGGTGTGTGCCCCTAGTCTCTGTTGCTATTTGGAATGAGGTCGAAAAGCTCCCAGCTGTCGGGGGTGGCTTCAATGTATTTCATGGTTTCTCCCTCTAAGACGGCGCAGGTGAGGCGGTCTGAGGCGTAGGCTTCTGTGTCGACAGCCAGTCTGTTTGTGCGGTGGTCAATCCGTTCAACTGGTGTATGGCCATGAACGACAAAAGCGCCGAAATCTCCTTGATAGTTCAGAAATTCAGACCGAATCCATAAGTTGTCGTCGTGGCTTTGCTCCTCGATTGGCACCTCTGGGCGCAGGCCCGCGTGTACGAACAGATAATCTCCGCATTTGTGTAGGACTGAAAGCGATTTTAAGAAGTTCAGATGCGTTATCGGTAAGTTCTCTTTGAAGGTTGTTTGAACACATTCGGCCTCAGCTGACCCCATGAGATCGTGGTGGGAAAGGCCGTAGGAGAGGAGCGTTTCAATGCCGCCGAGGCCCTCCCAGTAGTACAGCTTACTTGGGTCTTCTAGGAATTCCAAAAGCGCGGCTTCGTGATTGCCCTTAAGGCAAAGTTGCTTTGGAGTTCGCTTGTGGTGATTGATGAGGAATTCAATGACCTTCTGGCTGTCTGGTCCACGATCAATATAATCACCCAGATAAACCACCATGGGTTTATGGACAGGTCGCTTCTTTAAGTCCCGTTCGATTGCGTTGCCCATAGAGGTCAGCAGGTCGAACCTTCCGTGAATGTCACCCACTGCGTAAATGCGGGTCCCTTTGGGGAGGCTTGGATTGGGAGGCTGCATCTTATTCGAGTTCCCAGCGTTGAATATCGTCATGTTCATCTTTGGACGTCCAAGTTACTGCAAGAAAACAAAGGAGGAGGAAACTCCATTGAGCAATTTGTTTGTTTCACGAGGCGGTGTGTAGTTGCTGCCTGGCTCTGTCCGTGAAGGGCGGTGGGAGGTTGATTATCCACAAAGGCACATAAAGTACGATATCGTACTTGTTGGAGTGAAGATATTTCTCTATATAGTTCGATATCGAATTACATGGAGTTGAGTTATGAAGCTTTCAAGACGCAAGATGATTAGCCTTATCGGTGGTGGAACTGTGGTGGCTGCGACTGCTTTTGCCGGTGGATTTCTGGCAACTCGCAGTCCAACAGAAGCGCTTGCGCCTTGGGTTGGCGCAGGGAATTATAGCGAGCCACGGATGAAGGCGTTGTCCTTTGCGTTGTTGGCTCCGAACCCGCACAACAGGCAACCTTGGATTGCAGAATTACGCGGCGATGACATGCTGGTCATTCATCGCAATAAATCACTGAACCTGCCGGAGACAGATCCGTTTGACCGCCAGTTGACCGTCGGAATGGGGTGTTTTCTGGAGCTGTTGCGCATGGCCGCTGCGCAGGATGGGTATGCCGTACAAACGGAATTGTTTCCGCTTGGAGAAGATGGGCCGGTTGCAACGGCTTACTTTGGCAAAGGAGGCACGCCTGATCCGCTGTTTGCCCATGTTCTGGACCGTCATACCAACCGTAAGGCCTATGAGAACCGGCTGATCTCTAAGGATGCTCAAGCGGTTTTGGCTGATTATGCCAGTATCAAGAGCGATCCTGAGGACGTTGCAGAGCTGCGGACATTGACGTGGGAAGCGATGGACGTTGAGCTGACCACGCAACACGTGATGATGGAAAGTGTTGATCTGATGCGGTTCGGTAAAGCTGAGATCGAGGCAAACCCGGATGGTATTTCGCTGGGTGGTCCATTCTTGGAAAGCCTGATGCTGGCGGGGATGTTGAGCCGGGAAGATCAGGCGGATCAGAACAGCTCAAGCTTCAAGCAGGGGCGGGATATGATCCGGGATGCGATGAACGAGACGCAAGCTTATGCGGTGGTTACCAGCAAGGGCAATTCGCGTGTCGCTCAAATCGAGGCGGGTTATGACTGGATCCGGCTGCAACTGGCAGCGACCGGGCAGGGTCTTTCTATGCAGCCTGTGAGCCAAGCCTTGCAGGAATTCCCAGAAATGGCAGAGCATTATTCCAAGGTGCATGAAATTCTGGCAGGTCCGGGTGAGACTGTTCAAATGCTTGCACGATTGGGGTATGGTCCCAAAATTGACCCTAGCCCGCGCTGGCTCTTGGATACACGAGTTACGAATGCCTGATGACATCATGCCCTCATATTTTTCGATGTTTGTTGAAGTGGGGATTATAAACCAGATTGGCACAGCGTTCCTTGAGGCGCGCTTGCCAAAAGGCCTGCTGGCGTCCCACTTTGGTGTCGTCAGTCACCTGACCCGGGGATATGACGGTGCAACGCCGCTGGAATTGGCACGCGCCTTTCAGGTGGCCAAGACGACAATGACGCATACGCTGACCGGTCTGGAAAAGCATGGCTTTGTTGAGCTGCGGCGCCATCCCAAGGATGGTCGATCCAAGCAGGTTTGGTTGACGTCAGCGGGGCGGCAGTTCTGTAAGGAGGCGGTAGAGAAAATGGCACCGTTGTTCCAGAAAATGGCAGATCGGTTTCCGCCTGATCAGGTTGCGGCTGTCCTGCCCAGTCTGATGGAATTCCGAGCCGTTATTGATCAGTTGCGAGATGAAGAGAGTTAGGGAACTGTCTCAAGGTTGTCCCTGATTTTGGCAACTCAAAAAGCAGCTTGCGGGTTATCTTCAGATAAGGTGTCTCACTGGAACGGATTCCCACGCGACAATCCCGGAAAATCCGCGTTTGTCGCGTGTTTTTATCGGTTTGCTTGCTGCCTTTGTAAGGAGGCGCAGGTCAGGTGGAGGCATGGCAAGTCGCGTTTGCAAGTTGCAATCAGGTGTCGGGTCACCCGCCAAGCTTTACTGACATTTCAGTGCTTCCACCTATGGCGATAAGGATACTCTTTGCATCCGTTGTCACCAATACATTGAGACCTTTAGCTGCGTCCTGTTTCGCTTTAAATAGAATTTGCTGTGCGCTGTTAAGTGCTTTGGTTACGACTTCCGCGCGTTTCATCTTGGATTTTGCTGTCTCATTTAGAACAGTCGTTGCCGCAAGTTTTTTTTGTAGTTTTAGGAATTCCGGGTCCGCCTTCACGGCCTTTGAATCCCCTTTATGTGCTTTCAAAATTGGTTCCATCGTTTTTTTAATTACTTTTATTTGTGTTTCGGACGTTTTGAAGTCCTTTTGAGCTGGAAGCAGTTCTCTGGCTTCCTTGCTAAGCTTAGTGCACTGGTCGTCAGCACTCTGTACTTTGCTATTTTCAAAAATTTTACCGTCATATAGCTTTCTCAGTGATACTTTGTCTCCAACGACCTTTAAATACCGATCCGAGTCGTTTTTGGCCAGTTTCCATTTTTTCGCCAACTCTGATCCCTTGGAAATGAATTCCTCGACACTGTTGTATTTCTTAGCGATCTTTCCCATTTTCCTGCCCTTTTTTGTTTTTCTTTTCGGAACTATTTTAAACTAGCAGGCCCTTGAAACTATCGTTGGACGCATTGAGGGGCCTTTTCGGGATTATTGCGATTGATTTTGTAATCGCGCCTCCTGATGCTCATTCATTGAATTGCGCCGGAGCTGAACTTAATTCACAAACCGCTGTTTGAGAACGAGTGCATTATGCATTGGTTAAAGCCTGCTGAGTTGGTCTGGTGGGTTTTTAGGGATTGAATGGTGATCGTATAACTTGCAACCGGTCTAGGTTCTGCCGCAGGTCCTTGTTATGCATCATAAATCGGGATCTATGCAGTGGCGTCTACGCGATAATGTGGGAGCAGGTGTCACCCCAGGGAGGGGATTTGAAACGATGGCCATATTTCTGGCTGGGATCGTGCAGCTGTCATGTGAGCTGTACTTCACTGGATTATAGCTGCGGGAACTGCTTGTTCAGCACATAAAAAAGCAGCTTGCCGGGAAGCCCGAAACAAGCTGCTTTTTCTAATTTCTGTTTGCTGTGCTTAGAGGCTCAGCAAAATATTTCTTATGCTTTGGCTTTGCCTAGCAGCTCACGCAGCTGAAGGTGCGTGTATTCGTTACCACAGACGACTGAATTGGTTTCGAACATGCTGTCCTTGCCATTTGCATCACTCACATAACCACCGGCTTCACGGACAAGCAGAATACCTGCTGCCATGTCCCATGGGTGCAGGCCGGTTTCCCAGAATGCATCAAGACGGCCAGATGCGACCCATGCCAGATCAAGTGCGGCTGCACCTGCGCGGCGGATACCTGCAACTTCACCCATCACATGACGGA
Organism: Pseudovibrio sp. Tun.PSC04-5.I4; assembly: GCF_900104145.1. Lineage (NCBI taxonomy): Bacteria > Pseudomonadati > Pseudomonadota > Alphaproteobacteria > Hyphomicrobiales > Stappiaceae > Pseudovibrio > Pseudovibrio sp. Tun.PSC04-5.I4. Next base: position 3,645,702 of record NZ_FNLB01000006.1, read on the forward strand.
TTTCTTTCAGCGCACGACCGTGGTCGCCAACGCCGATGAATGGAATGCCGGTGCCGATCAGGCAGTCGGTCATGTCTTTACGAGCTGCAACGCGGAGGCGGCGGTCATTACAGAATGCGCCTGCGCCTTTTTCTGCGGTGTAAAGCTCGTCCATGATCGGGTTGTAGATCACGGCTGCAACGATCTGGCCTGCGCGTTCCAATGCAATGGAAACACAGAAGATCGGAATACCGTGAAGGAAGTTTGTTGTGCCGTCGAGAGGGTCAACGATCCAGCGGTGCTGACCGTCTGTGCCTTCGATCTCGCCGGATTCTTCCATCAGCAGGCCGTAGGTTGGGCGTGCTTTTTGAAGTTCCTGGCGAACGATTTTTTCTGCTTGATGATCTGCCTGCGAAACAAAGTCACCAGGGCCCTTGCGGGATACTTGCAGGGTTTCTACTTCGCCGAAGTCCCGTGCCAGTGAGCGGCCAGCTTTTGTCGCAGCCTGAACCATAACGTTTAAAAGGGCCGTACGTGCCATTTTTCTTCACCGTTCCTGAATAGTAATGAGGCAACCGTATGCTGCCTCATACTTATTGCTTTTAGATTATTTGTCTGCGCGACGGATGTATTCAACAGTGTCCGTGTCTACGATGATCTTTTCACCAGAGGTGATGAACGGAGGCACCATACAACGAACGCCGTTTTCCAGCATTGCTGGTTTGAAAGAGGAAGACTGAGTCTGACCTTTTACAACTGCGTCTGCTTCGACAATTTGGAGAGTTACATGTGTTGGCAGGGAGATGCCGATTGGCTTTTCTTCGTGAAGCTCAACCGTCACGGTCATGCCATCCTGAAGGAATGCTGCACGCTCGCCAACGAATTCTTTTTGCAGCTCAAGCTGCTCGTATGTTTCGTTGTCCATGAATACCAGCATATCGCCTTCTTCATAGAGGAACTGGAAGTCTTTCTGCTCAAGGCGAACGCGCTCAACGGATTCAGTTGCGCGGAAGCGTTCGTTCAGTTTGCGGCCATCGATCAGGTTTTTCATTTCTACCTGAGCGAATGCACCACCTTTACCTGGCTTCACGTGCTGAACTTTAACCGCGGCCCAAAGCATGTCCTGGTGCATAAGCACGTGACCCGGCTTAATTTCGTTGCCATTGAGTTTCATAGAACTACCATTCAGTTTGATTATATTTAGTAGAGGCTGGCACGGATTGGCGCAGAGCCGAGAATAGCAGCCTGTCTTGCGGTCTGTGCAACATAATTCCACGCGCATTTCAAGGAAAAAGAGCGCTCAGTGTGTCTCTATCTTCTTTCGCCCATGTTTCCACAAGCGCAATACCTATTTCGCAAGATATTTGGTGCTTTATTCTTGCGCCCTCAGAACTGGCACAGCTCCAATTTTTGATCCGATTTCCGCAGCGCGTTTGCTGGCCATCTCCTGGTGTTCTAGCGAAAGTGACTTGGAGAGGCCATCAAGCTCACTGTCCAGAATGCCCATACGACTTGCGTGGAACTGCCATGCTGAGGCTTCGATCAGATTGATTGGGCGACCTCTGCCATTGGCATAGATGCGCGCGAGGCGGTTCATGGCGATTGGGTTGCCTTTGGCTGCGGCACGCTCAAACCAGTCGGCGGCTTCTCGCTCGTTTGGTACGACACCTTCGCCCTTAAAGAGCAAGGTTGCGTAGTAGATTTGAGCTGGCACGACGCCGCGGCGGGCGGAGCGACCCATCCAGAAGGCTGCGCGGAGAATATCGCGGACTTCTTCCGGGCCTTCCTTCAGGTAGATACCAAGCTCAAGCATCGCGTCGGCATCGTCCGTTTCAGCAGCGCGTTCCAACAATGACTTGATGATCTTTGGGTCATTGGGACGGACCTTGCCTTCCTGATGCAGGAGAGCGAGGTTATAGAGCGCTTCTGGGATGTTAGCGGTTGCAGCGCGTTCCAGCTGGTCGGCAGCTTTCTGCTTTTCAGCATCGGACCCATTGCCTGCCAGATAGAGAAGACCGAGGCGAAGAGCGGCTTGCAGGTCACCATCTTTTGCGGCGAGTTCGTACCAGCTTGTGGCCAGTGCCAGATCCTGCGGGACGCCCTTTCCGGTTTCATACAGGACACCAAGCAGGGTTTTGGAACTGGTGATGCCTGCCTCTGCCTGCCGTGTTGCCAGAGCGAGGGCGGTTAAGTACCAACCCCGCTGAAAGGCGCCGTATGCCGGATCTCCAACAATGGTCTGCGGTGTGGGGCCGTTGGGCGTAATCACCGGAGCTTGTGTCAGAGGAGAGGGCAGGAGAGGGGTGCCGCTTGGATTGTAGGGGTCCAGCGGGCTTGCTCTACGAGATGTGTCGGTTCTATCAATCGCATTCGTTTGCGCAACAACAGCGCCTTGGAATCCAAGGAGAACGATGCTGGAGACAAAAGCTGTTAGCTTGATAGAACGCAACAATTTCAAGAGATTAACCCTCTGATTCTGACAGTGTGTGTGTTGAAAGGATCGCATTTGCCTGTTCAACTGCAGCTTTCGGGCCTTCTGGATGGTTCCAGACAGCTTCCCGAACTGCAACAAACTCAGCACCGGTTTTTGCGGCTGTGTCAACTGAGGAAAGAGCGGTCCCGGCTAAGACAACGCATGGAGTTTCGAACACTTCTGACCACCAGATACCGAAATCCAGTGATTTGCGGTGTGGCTCTTCTTCCTGTTCCAGCGCAAGGAAACCAAAGAACATGTAGTCCACGCCCATGGTTGCGACTGTCATGGCTTCATGGCGGGTTTTTATGCCTGCATGACCGACGATCTTGTCGTCCTGAAAGCTTTCCGTGATGTTTTCCAGATCAGTATCTGAGCCAGTGACGTGGAGGCCATCAGCGCCGGAGCGGCCAACAATCTGCGTATTGTTTTCCACCATGACAGCAACATCGTGTGCCTGTGCGACGGGGACGAGACGCTTTGCAGCGGCCTGAAGTTCCACCTCATTTGCATCGGGCATGGTAATAAGCAAGCTTGCGACGTCGCCGCCTTCCAATGCTTGCTTGAGTTGCTCTTCGAACTGGTCGAGGTCAAAGGCTGGTGGGGTAACGAGGTACAGACGCGGATGCACTGAGTTTGCTCCTGGTAAAATTCCGATAATCGAAGATAGCTTTCGCGCAGTATAACCTACGTTAAGTCTCCGGCCCATTTATATGGATCCTACCATGCTCTTTCAAATTCTATTTGTGTTGCATGGTCTGATTTTCTTTGTGGTGCGCATGGTAAGCAGGTGATTGGCCCAATCAAACAAAACGCACTCTATTTCTAAACAGCGTCTTGATCTCTTTTTCAAGAGGCTGTGTCAATATCTAGGCGAAAGCGCGAATAAAACGAAAAGAGGGACCGATTAGGCCCCTCAATCCATATATTTCATCAAATTACTGATGATTTTAGAGCTTGATGCGTTCATGTACATTCACGCACCATGCTCTAAAAATTTCCTGCGCGTATCTTGATCCGAAAACCGGTAGCCACTTTTCGGAGATCCGCTTTAAGCTTTGAGTGCAACAACACCTGGAAGTTCTTTGCCTTCGAGCCACTCCAAGAATGCACCGCCAGCGGTGGAAACGTAGGAGAAGTCATCGGCTGCGCCAGCGTGGTTGAGGGCTGCTACGGTGTCACCACCGCCTGCAACTGTCTTCAGATCGCCGGATTTAGTGCGTGCTGCTGCATGCTGAGCTGCTGCAACTGTTGCCGTGTCGAATGGTGCAATTTCAAATGCGCCAAGAGGACCGTTCCATACGAGCGTTTTCGCGGCTTCGATCTTCTGTTTTACAACTTCGATGGTCGCTGCACCAACGTCGAGCATCATTGCATCTGCTGGGATAGCATCGAGAGCAACGGTCTCATTCTTGGTGTTTGCTGCAAATTCCCATGCAACAACAGCATCTGTTGGCAGAACGATTTCACAGTTTGCTTTTTCTGCAGCAACCATGATGCGGTTTGCTGTGTCAGCGAGGTCATGTTCGCACAGGGATTTGCCAACATTGACGCCTTGCGCAGCAAGGAAGGTGTTTGCCATGCCGCCGCCGATGACCAGAATGTCCACTTTGGACACGAGGTTTTCGAGCAGGTCGATCTTGGAGGAAACCTTTGCGCCACCAACAACGGCCAGAACCGGACGTTCTGGCGTAGTCAGAGCTGCGCTGAGTGCTTCCAGTTCAACCTGCATCGTGCGGCCAGCGTAGGATGGAAGTAGCTTGGTGATGCCTTCGGTGGACCCGTGTGCGCGGTGCGCTGCGGAGAACGCATCGTTTACGAACAGATCACCGTTTGCAGCGAGCGTTTTTGCGAATTCAGGATCGTTCTTTTCTTCGCCAGCGTAAAAGCGGGTGTTTTCCAGCAGAAGAACATCGCCGTTTGCCATTGAATCGATAGCGACCTTAGCGATGTCGCCGGTGCAGTCAGATGCGAACGCTACTGGTTTGCCGAGCAGGTCTGCAACCGGGCCAGCAACGGGTGCCAGGCTCATGTCTGCAACAACTTTGCCTTTTGGACGGCCAAAGTGAGCGAGAAGGATGACTTTGCCGCCAGCCTCGGAGATTTCGCGGATGGTTGGCAGGACACGCTCGATGCGAGTGCTATCGGTGATTTTACCGTCTGCCATGGGTACGTTGAGGTCTACGCGGACCAGAACACGTTTGCCGGAAAGGTCGGCGTCGTCGAGGGTTTTAAAAGGCATGAAAATCTCCGGAGTTTCCGTGTGCGACCTTAAATTGGTCTGCATTCTTACAGAAAATCTTAGCGGAGCTCTGGACTAAATCGGGAGGTAAAACTGAGCTACCAACAGGAGCTGCATTTTTAGATTTAACCACTCCGCACAGGTATATGTGAGAAAAAAGGGCCGCTTTTCAGCGGCCCCTTTAAATTAGATGAGCTCTGCCATCGCGACAGCGGTATCTGCCATGCGGTTGGAGAAGCCCCATTCGTTGTCGTACCAAGTAAGGATACGAACCATTGTGCCTTCCATGACCTTAGTCTGGTCCATGTGGAAGATAGAAGAGTGTGGGTCGTGGTTGAAGTCTGAAGAAACGTTAGGCACTTCGGTGTAGCCCAGAACGCCCTTCAGGTTGCCATCAGCCGCTGCTTTGATTGCTGCGTTGATTTCTTCAACTGTAGTTGCTTTCTTCGCAATGAAGGTAAGATCGACAACAGACACGTTTGGAGTAGGAACGCGGATTGCGACGCCGTCCAGTTTGCCAGCCAGCTCAGGCAGTACCAGGCCAACAGCCTTAGCAGCACCAGTGGAGGTTGGGATCATGGACAGAGCAGCAGCGCGACCGCGGTACATGTCTTTGTGCATTGTATCGAGAGTAGGCTGATCACCAGTGTAAGAATGCACGGTGGTCATGAAGCCTTTTTCGATGCCAACAGTTTTGTCCAGGATTGAAACAACCGGAGCAAGACAGTTGGTGGTGCAAGATGCGTTGGAAACAACAAGATCTTCAGCAGTCAGTGACTCGTGGTTTACACCGAATACGATTGTCTTGTCAGCGCCAGCTGCAGGAGCAGATACGAGAACGCGTTTCGCGCCAGCTTCCAGGTGCAGAGCAGCTTTTTCTTTTGTTGCGAAAATGCCGGTGCATTCCATTGCAATGTCGATGCCGAGCTCGCCCCAAGGAAGATCCTTAGGATCGCGGATCGCAGTAACCTTGATTGGACCACGACCAACGTCGATTGTGTCACCGTCAACAGTTACTGTTGCAGGGAAACGACCGTGCACTGAGTCAAAACGCAACAGGTGTGCGTTTGTTTCTACCGGGCCGAGATCGTTGATGGCTACAACTTCGATGTCGGTGCGACCAGATTCGATGATTGCACGAAGAACATTACGACCAATACGGCCAAAGCCGTTGATGGCTACCTTGACTGCCATTTTAAAAACCTCTTTCGGTACAGCGTTTTTAACGCCCGATTTTGTTTGTGCCAGCTCTTGCCGGCCGCCCTTTTGCAAGGCGCCTGACTTTATTGAGACAGACGCCTGCGCACATCAGCTTTAGGCTTTATCACCAAGGCGCTTTTCAGCCTCTTGGACTACTGCGGTGGCAGTAATCCCGAAATGCTCATAGAGCTCTTTGTAAGGGGCGGAGGCCCCGAAACCAGTCATACCTACAAATCCACCATCAGAACCGACAAAACGGTCCCAACCCATGCGGACGCCCGCTTCCACCGCGATTTTGACTGCACTACCACCAATGATGGCATTCTTGTATGCGTCAGATTGTTGCTCAAAGAGCTCAAAGCTAGGAACTGAGACCACGCGAGTGGCGATTCCTTTGCCGTCGAGTTCCTTTTTCGCGTCCACTGCGATCTCAACTTCAGAGCCGGATGCAAACAGTGTAACGGCGGCTTCTTCTTCACAGTCCGCGATGATGTATGCGCCGCGTGCACATAGGTTTTCGCTTTCGTAGTGAGGACGAAGGGACCGCAGGTTCTGACGAGTCAGAGCCAAAACGCTTGGGTTATCAGAGGCTTTCATCGCCAGCTGCCAGCATTCCAATGTCTCTGTAATGTCCGCAGGGCGGAAGAATAGGAGATCTGGAATACAACGTAGAGCGGCATAATGCTCAACTGGCTGGTGCGTAGGACCATCTTCGCCCAAACCGATGGAGTCATGGGTCATCACATGGATAACGCGTTGCTTCATCAGAGCTGCCAGACGCAAAGCCGGACGGCAGTAATCGGAGAAGATCAGGAAGCCACCTGAGTAGGGGATAACTCCACCATGCAGTGCCATGCCGTTCATTGCAGAAGCCATTCCGTGTTCACGGATGCCCCAGTGAATGAAGCGACCGGAGAAATCTTCCGGCGTGATGGACGCTGTATGTTCGGTGTTGGTGTTGTTTGAACCGGTCAGATCAGCAGAACCTGCGATGGTTTCTGGTACTGCACCGTTGATGACTTTCAGAACAGCCTGGGACGCCTTACGGGTCGCCGTGGTTGGCTGAGTGTCAGCAAGTTCTTTTTTGTAGGTGTCGATTGCAGCATCAAAACCGGCTGGGAGGTCGCCACGGTTTCTGCGTTCGAATTCGCCGCGTGTTTCTGCATCTGCATTGTTGAAGCGTTGCTCCCACTCTTTACGAGCGTTTGCGGAGCGAAGGCCAGCAATGCGCCATGCATCAAGAACGTCGCTAGGAACTTCGAACGGCTCGTTTGGCCAGTTCAGCTGTTCGCGCGTTGCTGCAATTTCTTCAGCGCCGAGCGGTGCACCATGTACTTTGTTGGTGCCAGCTTTGTTTGGTGAGCCAAAACCGATTGTGGTTTTTGCTGCGATCATGGTTGGGCGATCGCTCTTGCGCGCTTCGGTCAGCGCAGCTTCAATCGCCTCAGCATCATGACCATCGATCTGGATGGTGTTCCAGCCAGATGCTTCAAAGCGAGCGACCTGGTTTGTGGAATCAGAAAGGCTAACGGACCCATCAATGGTGATGCCGTTGTCGTCCCAGATCAGAATGAGTTTTTTGAGCTTCAGGTGGCCTGCCAGGGAAAGTGATTCCTGGGAGATGCCTTCCATCAGACAGCCGTCGCCAGCAAGAACGTAGGTGTAGTGGTTTACCAAGTCTTTGCCGAAGCGCTCTTCTTGAAGGCGCTCTGCGATTGCCATGCCTACAGCGTTGCCGAGGCCCTGACCAAGAGGTCCGGTTGTGGTTTCAATACCAGCACCATGACCAAATTCAGGGTGACCACAGGTACGTGAGCCAAGCTGACGGAACTTCTGAAGTTGCTCGTTCGTGAAATCTTCGTAGCCAAGCAAATAGAGCGTGGAGTACAGCAGCATGGAACCATGCCCTGCTGAAAGCACGAAGCGATCTCGATCAGCCCATTTCGGCGATTTCGGGTCGAACTTCAAAAACTTGGAAAACAGGACAGTTGCGATGTCGGCGGCACCCATCGGAAGTCCAGGGTGTCCAGAGTTTGCTTTTTCAACGGCATCCATTGAAAGAAAGCGTATCGCATTTGCCATGCGAGTGTGCTTTTCGAGATCGGTCATCTTATTCCCGCTGTCGCCCCGGCTGGGCAGCCGGATATTAACATTGCTCGTGTGGTTCCGATGACGGTTGCCAGAAGTCTTTGCCCCAGACTTTTGCGATGTGGCAGGTGTCTACGAACGTATAACGAAAGGAGACATAGCAGGTCATTCTGTTGAGTCAATGAAATGGAACTCGTCTGAAGCTGTTTATTGCGTAAGTTGAGCGCATTTGTTTTTTGAATAGCATTTGTCAACATTAGTTATGCTGCTAGCCAGACATAAATGAGGGAATATGCTTAGCGTGAAAAGCTGATTCATTAGTATTTTATAGATGCCACTCTTGGTTCTTGCGCTCAAATATTGCGCCGAGCAAATTCATGATATGCTCCTGTTTGCAATGTCGGTAATCACTGATAAATGAGATGGTTCTGGCGCATTCCTCAGATATGATGTGAATAAACGTCGACGATTCCATTGAGTTGATGGATAATTGCCGTCTGCTTCCCTAGACGAAGCAGGAGAGAGTTACAGTCTGTTTGACGACGACAGATGTTTTGCGAGTACGGATACAGGTAGATGTCAGAGGTGAAGATGGCTAGTGGGCAAGATCTAGATAAGGCGCTGGATCGTATTACTGCCTCCATCACGAAGCTTGAGGGAGCGCTTCACCGTGGAATGTCCCGTGACCGGTCTATTAATGCGTTGGAGAACGATCTTCAAAGAATTGGAGAGGATCGGACGCAACTTGCTTCAAAGCTGGATCAAGCTGAAGCACGAGGCTCGCGCCTTGAAGATGTTAACAAAGATGTTTCCCGCCGCCTTGTTGCTGCCATGGAATCTATTCGTACTGTTCTCGACGGACAGGGGAGCTAAGATCAATGGCGCAAATAACGGTAGAAATTAATGATCGCAGCTTCCGTATGGCCTGTGACGACGGTGAGGAAGACAGGTTACTCGGCCTTGCTCAGCGTTTTGATGACAATATCAACAGTCTTAGGGACAATTTCGGAGAAATTGGTGACCAACGCCTGACGGTTATGGCCGGCATAATGGTGACGGACCAATTGGCTGAGAAAGAACGAAAGCTGAAAGCAGCTGAAGCTCGTATTGAAGAACTCAGTAAAGCAGAAGCCTCTGTCGAAGAACGTCTGGCAGCGCAGGAAACGCGCTTTAAGAACCGCATGGATGCTTTGGAAGAAGAATATGAGGCCAAAGAAGCGAAGATTGTTGCTCGTCTTTTGGCCAGTGCGGAAAAAATTGAACAGCTCAGCCATGATTTGGATAATGAGTTGGTTGAAGAAGACTAGAGTAAATCTCTCCAAATTCTAATTGTGTCGCGCAGTTTTCCTCTTTCCCCCTCGCTCCTGCTCCTGACCATATGAGGAGTGTTTTCGTTTTTGGAACATACTTTCGGAAGTCGCAGGGGCGCTTTTTGCGGAGCTTGAAGCTTCTTACAATATAATGTGAGGGCTTTAGCTTGCAGGGCTGGTAATTTGGTCCAGCCTCGCCTATATCAGCCAGTGCGTCGCTGCGCGGTTCGTGAGGAGTGTCACATCCCCGGGCCTTACGTTTTCCTAAGGGAGCTGTACCTGTTCTAGCTCGTGGGCTAGAGCACACGGCGCCCACCTACATAGTAGGTTTCCGGGATTACAAACACTCTGACGGCCGAGGCGGCACGCACTTCTTGTTTTGCGATTTACTCGCCAATGAAACATAATAGCCACTGATTTCGTTGGAATGAGGTGTGCGTTGACTTCCCAAAATACCGAAAATGCAGCATTTAAGCTGGCAAAGGCCGAAGTCCGACAGGCTGGCCTTACAGCTCGTGGTAGCCTTTCCCCTGTTGAACGCATTGAGCACTCTCTTAGCATCGCTGAATTTATGCGTGATTTAGAGGTGGAACCGGGATCAATGGTTGCCGGATTCTGGCCTATTCGAGATGAAGTTGACCCGCGCCCGTTGATGGACGCGCTTTTGCAGCAGGGGTGCTCTCTTTGTCTGCCTGTGGTGAAGGGCGATGATCTTGTTTTCCGCCGTTTGGAAAAAGGCGCGGAGATGGAGCCTGCTGGATTTGGAAGCATGGCTCCGGGAGCAGGTGCTGACGTGGTGAACCCGAATGTGGTTCTGGTTCCGCTTTCCGCTTTTGATGGGCATTGCAACCGGATCGGCTATGGAAAAGGGTTCTACGACCGCGCGTTGAACGGGCTCGAAAAACTCACTAATCTCACCGCGATTGGGGTTGCATTTGCTGCCCAAGAGGTAGAAGAGGTTCCCATGGAACCACATGATCGTAAATTGGACGGAATCCTGACGGAACGTGGACTTCTGATAGCTAAAAATTAGAGCAACCTGCATTTTATCCGGTTTGGACAGGTTGCTTTAAAATTTGTTTTATACGCGTATTCTTTCTCCGAAAACCGGAGGCACTTTTGGGGAATACGTTCTAAAAGGGTATATAAATGCAGCTGCTGTTTCTTGGAGATCTTGTAGGGCGTGCAGGCCGAAATGCGGTCATCGATAAGTTGCCTAAACTTGTTGAAGATAACCAACTTGATTTCGTTGTGGTGAACGGCGAAAACTCAGCAGCAGGCTTTGGTATAACCGAAGAGATTTTGCAGGATGTGATTGATGCAGGCGCAGATGTTGTTACCACGGGTAACCACATTTGGGATCAGCGCGACACGCTTGTTTATATCGAACGTCAGGACCAACTTTTACGCCCTGCCAACTATCCAGCTGGAACACCGGGTAAAGGGGCTAACCTTTACCGCGCCAGAAACGGCGCTGAGGTGCTGGTGGTGAATGTGATGGGTCGTGTCTACATGGACGCGCTGGACTGTCCATTTGCAGCGATCGACAAGATTTTGGGTGACTGTCCGTTGGGGGCTATGGCTGATGCGATCATTATTGATATGCACGCCGAGGCCACCAGTGAAAAGCAGGCGATGGGGCATTTTTGTGATGGCCGTGCATCGCTAGTTGTTGGCACACACACACACGTTCCAACCGCTGACCATCAGGTGCTTGTGAATGGTACGGCTTATCTTTCTGATGCTGGCATGTGCGGGGATTACGATTCTGTGCTTGGCATGGAGAAGGAAGAGCCTGTGAACCGCTTCCTGCGCAAAATGAACGGTGCTCGTTTTACACCTGCCATGGGCCCTGCGACGATTTGTGGTGTGGCTGTGGAAACAGATGACAGAACCGGCCTTGCCAAGAATGTTTCTCCGGTGCGTCTTGGTGGGCGTTTGTCGCAGATTATCCCTCCATTCTGGCCAACTGCGTATAGCGGCCAATCCTGATAAAAGCAGCTTTGAGCTACGAGATTGCATGCGAAGAATAAGTCCGTGTTAAAACAGGATGTTTCTTGCTCTGGATTTTGTAGCTCAGGCGGCTTATAAGCGTTCATCAATTCGCTCGACGTTTCACGACTGTCAGGGGTGAGCGCTGTCCAAGCTTTTCGCGGCTTAGTGAACGCTCCTTTGAGCTGAAATTATTGTTGTAAACACAAGCCGGGAAGATCTATGGCCGGACATTCAAAATTTAAAAACATCATGCACCGCAAGGGCCGTCAGGATGCTGTGCGGTCCAAGATGTTCTCCAAGCTCTCTAAAGAGATCACCGTTGCCGCCAAAATGGGTGACCCTGATCCGGATAAGAACCCGCGTTTGCGTCTGGCTGTCCAGAACGCAAAGGGTCAGTCCATGCCTAAGGACAACATCCAGCGCGCGATTAATAAATCGCAGCAGGGTGATGCTGCGGATTACGTCGAAATTCGCTATGAAGGCTACGGCCCGGGCGGCACAGCAATTATTGTTGAAGTGCTGACTGACAACCGTAACCGGTCTGCTGGCGCGGTTCGTTCTTACTTCACCAAATACGGTGGTGCTATGGGTGAAACCGGTTCGGTTTCCTTCATGTTCGATCGTGTTGGCGAGATCACCTATAAGCTGGACGTTGGCGATGCTGACAAGCTGATGGAAGCTGGTATCGAAGCCGGTGCTGAAGATGTTGTGACTGACGAAGAAACCCACACCATCATCTGCGCGTTTGAAGATCTTTCTGAGGTCTCCAAAGCTTTGGAAGCTGATCTGGGTGAAGCTGAGTCTGTTAACATGATCTGGAAGCCACAGAATCTGGTTCCGGTGAATGAAGACAAAGCTGGCACACTGATGAAGTTTATGGACATTATTGAAGAAGATGACGACGTGCAGAACGTCTACTCAAACTTTGATATTTCCGAGGAAGTTATGGCGAAGCTGGGTTAATTTCCGCTGTTGCTAATGAATTAAGGGCAGTGCGTTTGACGTGCTGCCCTTTTTGTTTGTGCATCTGATTTGTTTTTGCCTGAGTTTAATAGAGTCGGCGTCGAAGTTGCTGCTCATCGCTCAAAACAGCAACGTCCTTCGGACCCGAATTTCGGAGCCAATGAATATGGCTCAGTTCAGTGTTGGTATCGGCAAAAACAAGGATGTGCCGTGATCAATCGCTGTCTACGATTGATTCCAGGTGTTGAAGCGGGAGCGCGCCATTTGCTTTGAACGTGCGAATGGCAAAGTTGGACCGGACATCTTCAACACCGTCAAGCGTCATCAGGAAGTCAGAGAGGAACACATCGTAGGCTTCCAGTGACGGGACAACGACTTCTGCCAGAATGTCGGACTGACCGGAAACAAGGTGGCAGGAAACGACCTCTGACTGTGAGGTGACCCGATCAATGATTGCCATGATCTGGGCTTTGCTCTGTTTGCCGACGCGCATTTCTACAAAAACTGTCATGCCGAGGCCGACGGTTTTGCGGTTTACAGAGGCCTGATAGCCATTGATGACGCCGCTGTCTTCTAGGTTTTTAACGCGGCGCAGGCATGGGGACGGAGACAGGGCTACTTTCCCGGCCAGTTCCACATTGGTGAGGCGTCCGTCTTCCTGGAGATTCTTCAGGATCTCTAGGTCAATCTTGTCGAGCGATGATTTTGGCATAAAACTGTGTTTTTCTTTGGTATCTAGAGATATTGTTGCGGGAATCTAAGGGTTTTTGTTGGGATACGCAAGTTAGGTGGAGATACCTGTTTATTGGTTTCCTGTCTTTATTTGCTGAGTTTTTGTCATCTGCGGGTGGCTCATCTTAAAATCCCATCTAATATTGGCAAGCTTGTGATGGCGGCAACCAGAATGAGTGAATATGCAAGAGGGCGGTAGGATTTGCCGTTGGTGAGTGCAAAGCCTTTAGCGCCCACAAAGTTACAGATGAAGTATGCCGGACCGATGACAAGGGTCAGCTTGAAGAGCTCTTGCGTGATCAGACCATTTCCCCAGAACGCAAAAAATGAACCGATACTGGTAAAGAAAAAATAGGTGATGAGATTGGCGCGGATGATACTTATGGGAGCAGGGCCGGACATCCAATAGGTGATGACTGGAGGTCCTGCGAGCTGCGTCATGCCTCCAAGCAAGCCTGAAACAGCGCCGACCCCAAATGATATTCTTTTCTTTGGCGGTTTCGTATAGCGCCAGCCTGATATGAGAATACAGAGCAGCAAGAGGACAACGGCGGAGAGCACCCATCTCAGGTTCTGCGGATCTGAATGGGTAAGGACCCACGCACCAATGGAGACAGTAACGAATGCTCCAGCTGCTGCGGGCAGTACCGTTCTCCAATCACATATCTTGGAGGCGGATGCTGCCATAGGAATAGATATAAGCCCGTCGATGAGCATTAGGGATGCTGCGGCCAATTTGGGGGCGATAATTGAGGAGGCAATGGGCATGTAAACCATTGCTGCTCCAAAACCGCAAAAGCCACGGGTCAACCCGGCAAGCGCTACGGTTGCGCACACCATCAAAAGAGCCGTGGATTCGAGACCTGCGACGTCTGGGAGCATATATGCCTCTGCTGAGAATGAGTGGTTTAGGCTTCCGTGTTGAGCGGACTATAAGTTACGAAGGTGCCTTCCTCCAAACGAGATAGCTCTCTGAATTGCCGAGAATTTCTCAATTACCTTGATCTGTTGCCGAGTGACTTAGGGGTACGCTCTAGAGATTATGGAAAATCGGCAGGGAAATGATCACGGCGAGGAAAATAATGACTTTTGCAGCCCACTTGAAATAATGAGGCGGTGCTTTGCCGGAAACTTTGGCTCCGAATAATAGACACCCCAGGTAGATTGGAGCTGTGATGATTAGAATCGGGATGAGTGCTTTGGTGAACAGGCCATTGTAAGCATAGGAAGCGTAGGCGGAGACATCTGCGAGGGCAATAAACACGATCATGTTTGCACGTATGATGAGGTGAGGCTGTGGGCCTGTTGCCCAGAGCGTATAGATGGGGATGGCTGGCATCTGGCTAAAACCGCCAAGTAGTCCTGATATGGTGCCAACTCCAATGTTGAGGGAAGGGCCTGGTTCGTTGGGGTACGTCCAATTCGAGAGCAGGATCGCCAACAGGGTGAGCACAACACCGGTTATTGCCCAGTGCAATGCCAGTGCTGGCGCGTTGGCCAATATCCATGCACCGGCTGGGACCGCCAGAACAGCGCCTGTAGCTGCGGGGACAACACTTTTCCAGCGGCATATCTTTGCAGCCGGGAAGACCAGCGGCAGAGCCACAATGGTATCCAGAATCAAAAGCGTAGCAGCGGCCAGTTTGGGGCCGATTACAAAAGCGGCGAGTGGAATCCACACCATGCCAGAGCCGAATCCTGCAAATCCTCGCATCAACCCAGCCAGAAAAATCGCTACAGCAACCAGTGCCAACTGTTGAGGAGAGTGGATGGAGAATAGTTCAATCATGGAGGGTCCTGACCTGCGGACTACGCAGGAACGAGTGGATTACTCCCGAATTCTGGCGGATTAAGCGATTGGTTTTCGTTACCGGCTAGCGCCCTTGAAGATTTTTCGTTACCGGTTTGTTCTATGGATCATTCAATTCGAATCATGGGCGTTGACCCCGGTCTCAGGAACACTGGCTGGGGCATTATTGATGCCAAAGGCAATCGCATCAGCTTTATTGCAAGTGGGACGATACAGTCCAACAGTAAGTACTCTCTCGCAGAGCGACTCAAGCAGCTGTATGTTGGCTTGCAAGATGTGATTGAGCGTTATGATCCGACAGAGGCTGCTGTTGAGAATACGTTTGTGAACAAGGATGCAGGCGCTACGCTTAAGCTGGGACAGGCGAGGGGTATCGCTCTTCTTGTGCCATCCCTGCATAATCTGGTTGTTTCTGAGTACGCACCGAACCTTGTGAAGAAAACTGTTGTTGGCACCGGACATGCTGATAAAGATCAGATTCGCATGATGGTAAAGGTGTTGATGCCCAAGGCGACGTTTAATTCTGATGATGCTGCGGATGCATTGGCTATTGGAATTTGTCACAGCCACCATAGGGGCAGTATAACAGGCCGTCTGGCCGCAGCGGAGGCTCGTTTGAAATGATCGGGAAACTCAAAGGTGTTGTCGATAGTTACGGAGATGACTTCGTGCTGTTGGATGTGCAGGGTGTTTGTTATCAGGTTCATTGCCCATCACGGGTGTTGCAGCAGTTGCCTCGCGTTGGGGAAGCGGCCGTGCTTGCCATTGAGACGATGGTGCGTGAGGACATGATCAGGCTCTTCGGTTTTTCCGAGGATTCTGAGCGTGAATGGTTCCGCCTGTTGATGACTGTACAGGGTGTTGGTGCGAAGGTTGCTCTGGGCATTCTTGGTATTATGAAAGCCTCTGAAGTGGCAAATGCCATTGCGCTGGGCGACAAAACCGCTGTGACACGTGCTCCCGGTGTTGGCAAACGTGTTGCAGAGCGAATTGTTTCTGAGCTGAAATCCAAAGCACCCGCGTTTGCATCTGTTGAGGGGGACACAATCGCAGTTTCCCAGTCTGTGCAGGAAAATGCAGCGGCACGTTCGGTTTCTGATGCGGTGTCTGCTCTGTCCAATCTTGGGTATCAACCAGCACAGGCTGCGGCTGCCATCGCAGCGGCAATGAAGAGCGCGGGCGAGGATGCTCCAGCGGAAAAACTAATTCGCCTTGGCCTTAAGGAACTTATGTAATGGACACGGGCGAGGAACGTATCATCACACCGGAAATTCGGGGTGATGAGATTGACAGTGGCACACGCCCGCAAACATTGGATGAGTTTACCGGGCAAGCGCAGGCTCGTGAGAACCTGAAGGTTTTCATTGGAGCGGCGAAAGCGCGGGGTGAAGCACTGGACCATGTGTTGTTTGTTGGTCCTCCCGGCCTTGGCAAGACGACACTTGCACAGATTATGGCCCGTGAACTTGGCGTGAATTTCCGCGCAACGTCTGGTCCGGTGATTGCAAAAGCAGGTGACCTTGCTGCGTTGCTGACCAATCTTGAGGACCGGGATGTTCTGTTTATCGATGAGATCCACCGCCTCAATCCAGCTGTTGAAGAAATTCTCTATCCCGCCATGGAAGATTATCAGCTTGATCTGATCATCGGGGAGGGGCCTGCTGCGCGATCTGTGAAGATTGATCTGGCGAAGTTTACGTTGATTGCTGCGACCACCCGTATAGGCTTGTTGACTACACCGCTGCGTGATCGCTTTGGTATTCCGGTTCGGCTGGAGTTTTATACGGCTGCGGAATTAGAGCTGATTGTAAAACGCGGGGCGCGGCTGCTGGGCGTTGGTATAAGTGATGCGGGCGCTACTGAAATCGCAAAACGGTCTCGTGGGACACCGCGTATCGCCGGACGTTTATTGCGCCGTGTGCGTGATTTTGCGATTGTGGCGGGTGATGCAGAGATCGATACTGCTCTTGCCGACCGGGCTTTGCGGCAGCTGGAAGTAGACAGCGCCGGATTCGATAGTCTTGATCGGCGCTATCTGACGCAGATTGCTCTGAACTTTGGCGGCGGCCCTGTCGGGATTGAAACCATCGCAGCAGCGCTTTCTGAACCCCGAGATGCCATTGAAGAGATTGTGGAGCCGTATCTGATTCAGAACGGCTACCTGCAACGCACTCCGCGTGGGCGAATCCTGACGCCTGTTGCCTTCAAACACCTTGGTTTGGCTGTGCCGAATAACCCTAATGCACCTCAGATGGCCCTTTTTCAACACGATGAAGAATGATCTGAAGCGATGAACAAAATAAATAATGAGAAAAATTGGCCCGATCTGTCTGGCCGTATTGTTGGCCGGCAGCACATTTTGCCGGTGCGTGTTTATTATGAGGACACGGATTTTTCTGGCGTTGTCTATCACGCGTCCTATCTGAAATTTATGGAACGCGGGCGGACAGAAGTGCTGCGGATGCGCGGGGTGCATCACCACGAGTTTGACTCTGGTAAGTACGGAGAACGTCTTGCATTTGCTGTTCGGCATATGGATATCGACTTTTTAAAGCCTGCGCGAATCGACGATGTGCTTGAAGTTCATACGGATATTACTGAGTGCAAGGGTGTGCGGTTGATAATTGAGCAGCGAGTTTTGCGTGGTGCTGAAGTTTTAATTGCTGCGAAAGTGACGGTTGTTGCCATCTCGGCAGAAGGCAAACCGCGCAGACTTCCTAAGGCTCTTATGGCGCAGATGTATGGGGAAGACCCCCAGTAAAACCTCGCCAAAATTCACTAATATCCATTCAATGTAAACGGGACCCCGAGCCTTTTAATCCTTCAGTAACCTTAAACATGTCTTTTCATTTATGCCTTCAATGCTGGTCGCAGTCGAAGTTTCGCCTAATTCGACAGGCAGGAAGGCTGCTAAATGTTTAATAGATCGGTTGTGTTCGTGGCAGGGGTTCTACCATGAGCTGGTCTTTGGGTTATCAGGGCAAGAGGTCCTTACTACATGAACTCTAAGGTAATGAAACTCGTTGTGGCCATGAGTGCAGCGCTGGCAAGCACTTTGCCAATGGCAGCAGTCGCCCAAGGCGTGCAATCAGTAGAATTGGGAGCCGCACCAGGCTCTGGTTTGTCCTATATTTCGCTTTTTATGGAAGCGGATATCGTTGTAAAAGTCGTGATGATCGGTCTGATGGGTGCTTCGGTTTGGAGTTGGGCGATCATCTTTGACAAGATCGTCCTTTACATGCGGTCTCGCCGTCAGATGAGTCGGTTTGAGAATGCGTTCTGGTCCGGCCAGTCTTTGGAAGAGCTTTACAAATCCCTCTCCTCTCGTGCGAACAACGGCATGTCTGCTTTGTTTGTTGCGGCGATGCGAGAGTGGAAACGCTCTCATGAAGGGGACCGTCCAGCCATTGCCAGCCTTCAGCAGCGTATTGACCGGGTCATGGACCTGACAATTTCGCGCGAAGTTGAGCGATTGGAAAAGCGCCTTTTGTTCCTCGCGACCATTGGGAGTGCGGCTCCGTTTATCGGTTTGTTTGGGACTGTTTGGGGCATCATGAATGCCTTTACCTCCATTGCAGCTTCCAAGAACACCAGTCTTGCTGTTGTTGCTCCGGGCATTGCAGAGGCACTGTTTGCAACGGGGCTTGGTCTTATCGCGGCTATTCCAGCGGTTATCGCCTACAATAAACTGCAGAGTGACTCCGGTAAGCTTACGGCTCGGATGGAGGGTTTTGCGGATGAATTTTCTGCCATCCTTTCCCGCCGAATTGATGAGCGAGGATAAACCATGGGCATGAGCAGTGGAGCAGCTGGTGGAGGTGGACGCTCAGGCGGCAGACGTGGTCGTCGCAGGCAGTCACACGCCCCAATGAGCGAAATCAACGTGACACCGATGGTGGATGTGATGCTGGTGTTGCTGATCATCTTTATGGTGGCAGCTCCTTTGCTAACCGTTGGCGTTCCTATTGATTTGCCTGAAACCCGCGCGAAAGCGATGGAGGGCGACACTGAGCCGATAGCGATTTCCGTAAAATCCGACGGCAAGGTGTACATTCAGGATACTGAGATCGCCGTTGATGAACTGATCGCAAAACTCGGTGCTATTGCAGAAAATGGCTACGACGAGCGCATTTACGTGCGCGGAGATCAGGATGCTGATTATGGGATCATTATGAAAGTTATGGGCCAGATCAATGCTGCTGGATACAAGCGCATTGGGCTCGTTACTCTCGAGGAGCAGGGTTAACCGGGAATGCGTGCAGGTCTTATCGCATCGCTAGTTGTACACATCGTCATCCTCGTTGCCGGAGCGCTTTCGCTTAACTTTGGCAAGGAACTGACCACTGCGCCTGTGGATTCACTGCCTGTGGACCTGATTCCTGTGAGCGAGCTGACCAAGCTTCAGCTGGGTAGCAAAGATGCGAAAGAAATCAAAGAAGCGGCTTTGAAACCGACAACCAAGCCTGCAGAAAAGCCAGAGCCGGAAAAGAAGACCGGTGAAGCTAAGAAAGAAGTGAAGAAGGTTCAGGACGCGAAAAAGGAAGTGCGACAGGCTGAAAATACACCGCCGCCGCCTCCACCACCACCTCCTGCTGAATCTGAACCTGCTCCAAAAGAGCCGCCAAAGGAAAAGGCGCCTTCTGAAACTGCAGAGCTAGGGCCTGAAATTGACAAGACTGAAAAGCCAAAGCCGCTTGTGAAGGTTCGTCCGCGTACCAAACCAAAGGCTCCGGCTCGTCCGAAAAAGCCGAAAAAAGAAGAGCCGAAAAAAGATCCAGTCAAGAGCCGGACGGCTTTCCTGAATAAAATCAATTCGGCGGTGAGTGGAACTGCGAAGTCCACAAAACCTGTTTCGCTCGGGTCTGAGCGTGGAGAAACCAACGTGAAGATGAGCCAGTCTGAACTGGATGCACTTCGTTCTCAGGTTGCTCAGTGCTGGAACCCACCGGTGGGTGCCGCTGGTGCGCAAGATTTGACAGTCCGTTTGCAATTCAATCTGAGCCGAACTGGTGAAGTTGAGGGGCAGACGCAAGTTCTGAACTCAAGCAATAACCCGGCATTTCGTGCAGCTGCCAGCAGTGCAGAACGCGCGGTGTTCCGCTGCGGTCCGTATTCTCTTCCAGTTGCAAAATACGATGCCTGGAAAACCGTTATCTTGAATTTTGATCCTCGCGACATGCTTGGATACTAGGTATTGAGATTGAAAGGAGCTGAGGTCGATGTCCTTTGCGATACGACTTAACCCAATGCGTACAATAGGGATCAAGCAGATGTGGTGCCGTGCGTGCCGTGTCGTTGCTGGAGCCCTTGCTGTTGCTATAATTTCTCAACCTGCTTTTGCGCTGATTGAACTCGATATCACTCAGGGTAATGTTGAGCCTATGCCGGTTGCAATTTCCCCCTTTGCTGGCTCCGGCTTGCAGGAAGATGTTGCGGGGCAGATTTCATCTGTTGTTGCTGCTGATTTGAAGCGCTCTGGATTGTTCAAACCGATCGATCCTACGGCCCACATTCAGCAAGGGATGAACGTTGGCACTATGCCGCGATTTGGCGACTGGAGAACCATTGGCTCGCAAGCTTTGGTGACTGGTTCTATCGCGCAGCAGGCGAACGGACAGATCCGTGCTGAATTTCGTTTGTGGGATGTGTTTGCCGGCCAACAGTTGATTGGGCAGCAGTTCTTCACCACTCCTGAAAACTGGCGCCGTTTGGCTCACATCATCTCTGATGCGATTTATCAGCGTTTGACCGGCGAAAAGGGCTACTTTGATACCCGCGTTGTCTTTATTGACGAAAGCGGACCGAAGGATGCCCGCCGGAAACGTCTTGCGATTATGGATCAGGATGGAGCTAACGTTCGGTATTTGACACGTGGCGATGATCTTGTTCTGACACCTCGGTTCTCTCCTGTTTCTCAGGAAGTGACCTACATGTCTTATGTGGGCGGAAATCCGCAGGTTTATCTGTTCAATATTGAAACTGGACAACGCGAAGTTCTTGGCAATTTCCCGGGTATGACCTTTGCGCCGCGTTTCACTCCTGACGGCCAGAAGGTCATCATGAGTTTGCAGCAAGGCAGCAATGCAAACCTTTATCTTATGGATGTGCGGACACGTCGGACCACGCGCCTGACCAACACAGCAGCGATTGATACCAGCCCGTCTTTCTCCCCTGACAGTCGTCAGATTGTGTTTGAAAGTGACCGTGGCGGTTCTCAGCAGCTTTATGTGATGGGAGCTGATGGCAGCAATGCGACCCGTATTTCGTTCGGACCGGGACAATATTCAACGCCGGTCTGGTCTCCACGCGGAGATTTGATTGCCTTTACCAAGGTGCATCAGGGCCGGTTTATGATTGGCGTGATGCGGCCTGATGGCAAGGGCGAGCGTATCCTCACTGAGGGCTATCACAACGAGGGACCAGCTTGGTCTCCCAATGGACGTGTGCTGACTTTCTTCCGAGACACCCCTGGTGAAACGGGTGGGCCTCAGGTCTGGACTGTGGATTTGACTGGGTATAATGAGCAGTTGGTACAAACGCCAAACTTTGCTTCTGATCCCGCATGGTCACCTCTGCTTGAGTAACTTCATTGCAATGACCCTGATTTCTAGCAGGAAATCGGGGTCATTAGCACTTCATTAACCATTAAATTCAAGTTACCCTTAACCAAGTTGGTCTAGGGGTTTTTTTAACCCTCGGGGTTTGAGGGACAGGAGATTCTACAAATGTCAAAGACGCTGTTCGCGCGCGGAGCGCGTTTCGCCGCTGTGGTGGGTGTGTGCCTCGTTGCTGCAGCTTGTTCGCAAACACGCCCTGAACTTACTGCCAATAGTTCTGTTGTTGCTGGCTCCGGTCAGGACTTCGTTGTGAATGTTGGGGATCGTGTATTCTTCCTCAACAACCAGAGCTCTATTGATGGTGCTTCTCGTGGGGTTTTGGACAAGCAGGCTCGATGGCTGCAAAGCTACGGAAAATACTCTATTACAATCGAAGGTCACGCTGATGAACGTGGAACTCGCCAGTACAACATTGCGCTGGGTGCCCGTCGTGCTTCTGCTGTCCGTGAATACCTTGTTGCGAAAGGCATTAGCCCAACTCGCATCAAAACAATCTCCTACGGCAAAGAGCGGCCGATCGCTGTTTGTAATGCAAATTCTTGTTGGAGCCAGAACCGCCGTGCTGTGACCTTAATTTCTGGTCAGTAACTGGTTTTGAGACTGAAGCCTAAAAGAAAGGTTCTTCCACTTCGGAGGAACCTTTCTTGTTGAAACTCCTGCGAACTTGTAGGACAACAAAAAGAGCAGTTCTTTCGATAGAATGGGTGAACTGCTCTTCATTTATTTCCCTCAGGGTGGTTCCTTGCTTTGCAAGGATTATCAATGTGTTTTGGGGAATGCGCCGTAAAACGGTGTGCCGCTCTTTGCGGCCTGTGAGCGTATCGAAGAGTTGGACACACTCAATAAGCATGGGAGAAGCCGCAAATAGGAACGAAACACTGGTTGTGTGCCCTATTTTCGTCTTTTCCTATTGCCACTAAATGGAATAATTCGCCCTGACACCCGAAGGATGTCCAAGGAGATATTTGATGGCTCTTTACCGCCGTATTGCAACAAGCCTTATTGTTCTTGCGATTGCAACCTCTACTAGTTTACCTGCGTCTGCGCAGCTCTTCGGGTCGTCAAAAAATGATGAATCCGCACAAAATACAGCTCGCCTAGGTCAACTGGAGGAGCAGATCCGTCTGCTTACAGGGAAGGTGGAAGAGCTCAATTACAAACTTCGATTGACTGAAGACCAGCTGCGCCGCTCTCAGGAAGATGTTGAGTACCGTCTTCAGCAGATTGAGACTCCGGGTCAAAAACCACGTGTTGTTCCAGCTCCTACCTTGCAGCAGCCATCGACAAATGTGACACCGGGCCGGACGCAGCAGCTTTCAACGCTGAATACGCCAACGCAGGGCACTAACAGCGGCCCGTTGGATCTTTCTCAGATTGCACGAGGAAATGCTGCTCCCACAACGGCCGGGGTTGCAACGGCAGGATCCCTGCAATTCTCCGGTAACGTGCAGGAGATCATCAGTGGTGATCCGCAAAAAGATTACAACGCGATTTATGGCCTGATGGTGAGCGGTAATTACCCTGCTGCTTCTGAAGGGTTTGATACGTTCCTCGGCATGTACCCCGACCACGAGTTGACTGCCAATGCGCAATACTGGTTGGGTGAAAGCAAGCTTGCGCAACGCCAGTATGAAAAAGCAGCACAAGCCTTCCTAAAAAGCTACACCGACTTTCCAGAGAGTGAATTGGCTCCAGAGAGCTTGCTGAAGTTGGGCACTGCGCTTACAGGTATGGGTAATGCCCCAGCTGCTTGTGAAACTTACGAGCAACTTCTCGCCAACTTCCAGTTTGCTGCACCGGCAGTGCTGGAACAGGCCAAGGTTCAACAAAAACGTGACAACTGCCTCTAATCAAATTGCCCTCTTTAGCTCTGACGAGCTCGCCGAGCTTTTTGGCGACTATAAGTCTTTCCGCCGGATCGCCATTGGTGTGTCCGGCGGTGCTGATTCTATGGCCCTGCTTTACCTGCTGAACCAGTGGTGTCGTGAGCGGGGTCGATCTGCACCTGAACTCTATGCCTTTACTGTCGATCATGGGATGAGGACTGAAGCTGCGCAGGAAGCTGTTGGTGTTGCCCAATATTGCACGCGCCTTGAAGTGCTTCATCAGACATTACAATGGGTGGGTGAAAAGCCGTCTTCCAATGTTCAGTCAGAAGCGCGTGAGGCGCGGCATGCTCTTTTGCGGGAGGCTGCCGAAGCGCAAGGTTGTAAAGCGTTGTTTTTGGCGCATCATTTGGAAGATCAGGCGGAAACATTCCTGACCCGGCTTGCGCGTGGGAGTGGAGTGTATGGCCTTGCTGGTATCCGCAAGCAGCGAGAGGTGGATGGCTTTTATATATGCCGTCCTTTGCTGGATATCAGTAAGACCCGGCTGAAGTTGACGCTTCATGCTGCAAACGTGCCGTGGTTTGAAGATCCATCGAATGATGATGAGAAATATACCCGCGTTAAGTTCCGCAAAGCCCAAGGCGAATTGAATGAACTTGGTCTGACATCTTCTAAGCTCGCCGATACGGCGCGACGGATGGCACGGGCTGCTGATGCCATCGACCAATGGGTTGATGAGGTCGCTGAGAAATCTTGCGCTTTCCATAGTGCAGGACCTGTGCGGTTCGACAGCTCCTGTTTGGAGTACGTGCCTGATGAAATAGGACTACGGCTGGTCGGGCGGCTTGTGCGCCATATCTCCGGAGCCCCATATGTGCCGCGTCTTGCCAAGCTTGAGGGGCTTTACGATGTTCTGAAAGCTGAGGGAGGTTCACGTGCAGCCACTCTTGGGGGCGTTCGTTTTACGCTTGCGAAACCGCACAGCGATTCAGTCTGGTTCTGTTTTCGGGAGGCCGGCCGGATTGGTTTGCCGGAGATAGATGTGAATCCGGGAGATGAAGGTGTTTGGGACAATCGGTGGCGTTATAAAGCGGCTCATTCCTGTCAGCGGTTCAGGATCACTTCTGTTCAAAAAGAGCTTTGTGGAGATTTTGACCGAGAAATTCCCGCAAACTGGCTGAAAACAGCATTTCTGACTGCACCGCTTATTGTTTTTGCAGACGGGGTATCCTACATGCCTTGGAAGAAGAGTGGTAGCGCTTCTGCTGATGTAGAAGCGAAACCGAAGACCTACGGAATTTCGATGATCCCAGTGAGCAGAACATTTTGAATAATTCTTAGTTTTGCTGGCGTTCTGTTAAATCTATGCATTTATGCTTTAGAAGAATGCAATTTGAGCGCTTAGGCTGGTACTGTCGGGGTTAACGGCCATCAATCCTGAATTTTCAGGGGTAACTGGTTAAATTCCGTTGGCCTTAAGAATACTGAGAAAGAATCTATGTCATTCTCAGGAAAACATAAAAGGCTCGTTAAAGCTGGCTATGATCTTGTCAATGGCATGTGCGTAGATCGCCGCCACCTTGCGGTAAAGGGATCAAAATGAATACCAATTTCCGGAACTTTGCCCTCTGGGTGATTATCGGTCTGTTGCTGATAGCGCTGTTCCAGCTCTTTCAGAACCCGACATCACGAAGCAACACCAATGAAATTGCTTACTCGCAATTCGTGAGCCAAGCCGAGCAAGGTGATGTTCGTGAGGTAACGATTCAAGAGCAGCAGATCTCCGGCAAGTATAGCAATGGTGGGACATTCCAGACCTATGCGCCGAAGGATGCCAAATACGTTGAAGTGTTGCAGAGCAAAGGTGTTCTGATCAACGCGAAACCCCCTTCTGAAAACTTCTCTCTCTTTGGAACTTTGATTTCTTGGCTGCCGATGCTGTTGATCCTTGGTATCTGGATCTTCGTCATGCGCCAGATGCAAGGCGGCGGTGGGAAAGCTATGGGCTTTGGTAAGTCCAAAGCTAAGCTTTTGACGGAGTCTTCTGGTCGCATCACTTTTGAAGATGTTGCTGGTATTGATGAAGCCAAGGAAGATCTCCAAGAGATTGTTGAGTTCTTGCAAGACCCGCAGAAATTCCAACGTCTTGGTGCGCGTATTCCGCGTGGCGTTCTGCTCGTTGGCCCTCCAGGTACTGGTAAGACGCTTACTGCACGTGCTGTTGCTGGCGAAGCAAATGCTCCATTCTTCACCATCTCCGGTTCTGACTTCGTAGAGATGTTTGTTGGTGTTGGTGCGTCTCGTGTCCGTGATATGTTCGAGCAGGCGAAAAAGAACTCACCGTGTATCATCTTTATCGATGAGATTGATGCTGTTGGTCGTCACCGTGGCGCAGGCCTTGGTGGGGGCAATGATGAGCGCGAACAGACCCTCAACCAGCTCCTTGTTGAGATGGATGGCTTTGAAGCCAATGAAGGCGTGATCATCATTGCAGCGACTAACCGTCCTGACGTTCTTGATCCAGCGCTTCTGCGTCCGGGCCGTTTTGACCGACAGATCGTTGTGCCGCTTCCAGATATCACAGGCCGTGAGAAAATCCTCAAAGTGCACATTCGTAAAGTGCCTTTGGCTCCGGATGTTAACGTGCACACACTTGCGCGCGGTACACCTGGCTTCTCCGGTGCTGACCTGATGAACCTTGTGAATGAGGCAGCGCTGCTTGCTGCACGCCGCACCAAACGTATGGTCACTATGGCCGAGTTTGAAGATGCTAAAGACAAGGTGATGATGGGTGCGGAACGTCGTACACTGGTCATGACCGAAGAAGAAAAGAAGCTTACCGCTTATCATGAAGCTGGTCATGCTCTTATAGCAATGCTGATGCCTGCTTCCGATCCGGTTCATAAGGCAACCATTATTCCTCGTGGCCGTGCCCTTGGTATGGTGATGCGTCTTCCGGAAAAAGATCAGGTTTCTCTCACCCGTGCGAAATGTAAAGCTGACCTTGCTGTTGCGATGGGTGGCCGTGTGGCTGAAGAGCTGATCTTCGGTTATGAAAAGGTTACCTCTGGTGCGTCTGGTGATATCCAGATGGCAACCAAGCTGGCGAAGGCTATGGCGACACAGTTCGGCATGTCCGATAAACTCGGTCCATTGCTTTACGGCGAAAATCAGGAAGAGGTTTTCCTCGGTCACTCTGTGGCGAAGAGCCAGAATGTTTCTGACGAAACTCAGAAAATGGTTGATGCTGAAATCAAGAGCTTCGTGAATCAGGGTTATGAGACTGCGAATAAACTTCTGAGAGAAAACGAAGATCAGCTTCATCTGATCGCTCAGGGTCTTTTGGAATATGAAACGCTCTCTGGTGATGAAATCCGTAAGATTCTCGATGGTGAGCAGCCGGTGCGCGATACAGGTGATGACAGCTCTTCAACACCACGTTCAACAGGTGTTCCATCTGCTGGTGGCAAAAAACACGGCGGAGAAACTCCAGACGGACTTAACCCACAACCACAAGGCTAATAATCGCCCTTGTTGAGTGTGTTTAATAAAGTTGAAATGCCCGGCTATTAAGCCGGGCATTTGTTGTTTGTAGCCAGCGATTTGGTTGCCGTCACATTTGGTTGGTATTGAGGGGACTGCGGCAATTTGTTAGGTGGTTCGTAACAATTAGATACATCATTTGACGGGACCGGATGGGGGCGAGCGTGTATCACCATTCCTATTAAACGTCCTGAGGATGGTGCTCTCAGCTTTTATGAATTCAGGGAAATATTAGATGTCGCGAAAATATTTTGGCACAGACGGAATCCGCGGAACTGCGAATAAGTGGCCGATGACAGCGGAAGTTGCGCTTAAGGTTGGAATGGCAGCTGGCGTAGTGTTCCATCGCGGCAAATATCGTCACCGTGTTGTTATTGGTAAGGATACCCGTCTTTCCGGATACATGATTGAAAATGCTCTGGTCGCCGGTTTCACTGCGATGGGTATGGATGTGTTTGTGCTTGGCCCGATGCCAACACCGGCGGTGGCGATGCTGACCCGCTCTTTGCGCGCTGATATTGGTGTGATGATTTCTGCCAGCCACAATCCGTATCAGGACAACGGCATCAAGTTCTTCGGTCCAGATGGCTTCAAGCTCTCCGATGAAGTTGAACTTGAGATTGAGCGCCTGATCGATAGTGACATGAGCCCTAGCCTTTCTGCTCCGGATACGTTTGGTCGTGCGACCCGTATCGACGGCATGAAAGATCGGTATATTGAATTTGCCAAGCGTACTTTGCCGCGTGACTTGTCCCTCAACGGTATGCGGATCGTGATCGATTGTGCAAATGGTGCAGCGTATAAGGTTGCTCCGGAAATTCTTTGGGAGCTGGGTGCTGAGGTATTCCCGCTAGGTGTCGACCCGAATGGGTTTAACATCAACAAGGACTGTGGCTCCACATCGCCTGAAGCGCTTGCGCGGAAGGTTCATGAAGTGCGCGCGGATATCGGTATTGCTCTGGATGGGGATGCGGACCGTGTGATCATCGTTGATGAAAACAGTAAGGTTGTTGATGGAGACCAGCT
Source organism: Pseudovibrio sp. Tun.PSC04-5.I4 (assembly GCF_900104145.1). NCBI lineage: Bacteria > Pseudomonadati > Pseudomonadota > Alphaproteobacteria > Hyphomicrobiales > Stappiaceae > Pseudovibrio > Pseudovibrio sp. Tun.PSC04-5.I4. Next base: position 3,673,509 of record NZ_FNLB01000006.1, read on the forward strand.
GATGGCTGTCATCGCGCAATCCTGGCAGGAAGAGGGGCGTCTCTCTGCACCAGGCATTGTGGCGACTGTGATGTCCAATCTTGGTCTGGAACGCTACCTGACAGGGCTGGGCCTTTCTCTGGAAAGAAGTAGGGTCGGTGACCGGTATGTGGTCGAACGTATGCGAGAGCACGGTTACAATGTGGGGGGCGAACAGTCTGGCCATATTGTGATGTCGGACTTCGGTACGACTGGTGATGGCTTGGTGGCTGCATTGCAGATCCTAGCGTGTGTTCAAAAAACCAAGAAGCCAGTTTCAGAGGTGTGTAACCGATTCGAACCTGTTCCTCAGATTCTTAAGAATGTGCGTTATGCGAGCGGTAAACCGCTTGAAGATGAGGCTGTCCAGGCGACTATTAAGGCTGGTGAAGAGAAACTTGGTACACAGGGACGCCTTGTCATTCGTGCATCCGGTACAGAGCCACTCATCCGCGTTATGGGCGAAGCTGATGACGCTGCTCTGTTGCAAGATGTCGTGGACAGCATTGTTGATGCAGTAAAGACCGCGGCGCTAGCTAGCTGAAATTGTTTAGATAAATTAAATTGGATGGCGGGCGCAGGAAAGCGTTCGCCGTTTTTTGTTAGAGCTGTTCTGACGAATATAGTAAACGTAAGTTAACCTTTGTATTTGTGTGAGTAAAACACACGTTAGTTGTTTGTTAAGGATAAATATTAGGGTTAATAATACTGGTTAATTTATGGGTAATTCTTTCGCTGTAGAAAATGCTTAGAGTTTATTCAAGGGCTGCCGTCCTGTGAGACAGGTGCCGTTTGAGAGGACGTAAGCATGAAGTATTTTAGTAATTTGCTGTCTTTTACCGCAGCTGTAATGGTTTCAACTAGTGTTGCTTATGCGGCCGATCTGCCAGCACCCGTATTCGTAGAAGAACCAGAACTTCCCCAAGTGCAAATCGGGGGCGGTTGGTATCTCCGTGGTGATATTGGCTATAAGGTTTATCGTGACCCGAAGGTATTCACACAAGAGTTGTCGCTTTATGACGAAAAGCTAGACGGCACTGGTGTCGTAGGTGCAGGTGTAGGGTACCGTTTCAATGATTTTATTCGCACAGACTTAACTGTTGACTATGAATGGGACTCTGATTTTTTTGGTAAATCTGCATGTGGTGGTGCATGTAGCTATGCGATTCAACGTTCCAAAATTGACGTGTGGACGATCTTGTTTAATGCCTATGCAGACTTAGGTAACTATAACGGTTTTATGCCTTATCTAGGCGCAGGCGTGGGTGTTTCCTATGTAAACGTCCATGGTGGTAATTTTGCAAATCCATCAACGGGTCACGGCAAATATCCAGGCGGCAATAAATGGAACTTGTCCTGGGCATTGATGGCTGGTGTTGGCTACGACATTAACGAAAACTGGAAGATTGATGCGGGCTATCGCTATCTCGACATTGGCGAAGTGGAAACCAAGAAGTTTGATCGCGGTGGTGGCAAGATGGTTTCGGTTAAATATGAAGACCTTGCTGCGCATGAAGTGCGCGTAGGTTTGCGTTATGAATTTGGTGGCTCCTCATATGGTGGCTATGACGAACCTATCATGACGAAATACTAGTCACATTCTGGAGTGTCTCCAGTTTACATGTTGACTCAATCTTGAAAGGGCCTGTTCTTCGACAGGCTCTTTTTTGTTTGAGCTGGATGTGACCCTGCGTGAAATATTGGTTATCCACGAGGTGAATTTGTAAAATATATCTAATCATACGCAGCGTTTAGCTGCTTGATTGTTGTTGCCTCCAAAAACATTTATTGACGCGATATGTCGTTTCGCATAGACCCATCAGCGGGACACTCCTCCCCAACGAGGGGCGCCTATCTGTGAGGATAGCTAAAATGACGAATATGACTATGCCGGCCACAAAACCGGCAAACCCGAACTTTTCTTCGGGCCCTTGTGCCAAGCGTCCTGGTTGGACGCCTGCAGCTTTAGCGGATGCTCCGCTTGGCAGATCTCACCGTTCTAAAATCGGTAAGACTAAGCTGAAAGATGCTATCGAGTTGACTCGTGAAGTCCTCGAGGTGCCTGCTGATTACAAAATCGGAATTGTTCCTGCTTCTGATACCGGTGCCGTTGAAATGGCATTATGGTCACTGCTCGGCGAACGCCCAGTAGACATGGTTGCTTGGGAAAGCTTTGGTTCCGGTTGGGTTTCTGATGTTATGAAGCAGCTCAAACTTGCGGATGCACGTAAGATTGAAGCTGATTATGGCGATTTGCCAGACCTCAATTCCATTAATTTCGATCATGATGTGGTCTTCACTTGGAATGGTACTACTTCCGGTGTTCGCGTTCCTAATGGTGACTTTATCCCTGCGGATCGCAAGGGTCTGACCATTTGCGACGCGACGTCTGCAGCCTTTGCTCAGGAGCTTGATTTCGACAAGCTGGATGTTGTGACCTACTCTTGGCAGAAGGTTCTTGGCGGCGAAGCTGCTCACGGCGTGCTGATCTTGTCGCCACGTGCTGTTGAGCGGCTGGAGAGTTACACTCCTGCATGGCCAATGCCAAAGATCTTCCGTCTTACCAAGGGCGGAAAGTTGATTGATGGCATCTTTAGCGGTGCAACCATCAATACGCCGAGCATGCTTTGTGTTGAAGATTATCTGGATGCGTTGGCTTGGGCCAAAGACCTGGGTGGACTGAAAGCACTTGTTGCGCGTGCAGATGCAAATACAGCTGCAATCACCAATTGGGCGGAAAAAACAGAGTGGGTTGATTTCCTCGCTGTCGATCCTGCAACTCGTTCCAACACCTCTGTGTGTTTGAAGATTGTTGATCCTGAAATTACGGCATTGGATGGTGATGCTCAGGCAGCGTTTGCAAAAGCGATCGTGACCCTTCTGGACAAAGCAGAAGTGGCTTTCGACATCGGTGCATACCGTGATGCTCCCTCTGGTCTTCGGATTTGGTGTGGTGCAACGGTTGAAACTGCCAATGTTGAAGCACTCATTCCTTGGCTGGATTACGCATTTGCTTCTCAAAAAGCGAAACTTGTTTCCGCGTAACACCAATACTTTCCAATAGATGACATAGTTCCGGTCGCATTTATGTGACCGGTTAACCTGACGAGTGAAGTGTATCTATTTCCCGGCCATACATGTGCCGTTGATACCTTCATCGATTTGAAAGGTTAGCCTGATGGCTCCTAAAGTTCTCATTTCCGATAAACTTTCTCCTGCTGCTGTTCAGATCTTCAAAGATCGTGGTTGCGATGTTGATTTTCTGCCAGATGTTGGCAAGGACAAAGAAAAGCTCGCTGAAATTATTGGTCAGTATGATGGTCTCGCGATCCGCTCTGCAACCAAAGCGACTGAAAAGATTATTGCAGCTGCGACTAACCTGAAGGTTATTGGTCGCGCTGGTATTGGTGTCGACAACGTTGATATTCCTGCGGCAACAGCCAAGGGTATCGTGGTGATGAACACCCCGTTCGGTAATGCTATTACAACTGCCGAACATGCCATCGCAATGATGTTTGCAGTAACCCGCCAGATCCCAGCCGCTGATGTTTCCACGCAGGGTGGCAAGTGGGAAAAATCCCGCTTTATGGGGAACGAAGTGACTTCCAAAACACTCGGCCTTGTTGGGTGTGGCAATATTGGTTCTATCGTTGCTGATCGTGCTATCGGTTTGAAAATGAAGGTTATTGCTTTCGATCCATTCCTGTCCCAAGAACGCGCGATTGATCTTGGCGTTGAGAAAGTTGAGCTGGAAGAGCTTTTCAAGCGGGCTGATTTTGTTACGCTGCACACTCCGCTGACAGATCGTACACGTAACATCATTGATGCTGCTGCAATTGAGAGCATGAAAGACGGTGTTTACCTGATCAACTGTGCGCGTGGAGGTCTCATCGACGAGAACGCTCTTCGTGTTGCGCTTGATAGCGGTAAGGTTGCTGGTGCAGGTGTTGATGTATTCACGGAAGAGCCGGCCAAGGAAAACATCCTGTTTGGTGCTCCGAACCTCGTTTGTACGCCTCATCTTGGTGCATCTACTGCAGAAGCTCAGGAAAATGTTGCGCTTCAGGTTGCTGAACAGATGTCTGACTATCTGGTCAACGGCGCTGTTACCAATGCGCTCAACATGCCATCTATCTCTGCTGAAGAAGCGCCGCGCCTTGCGCCGTTTGTGAAGTTGGCTGAGCAGCTCGGTTCTTTTGCAGGACAGGCAACGGAAACAGGCATCAAAGGCGTTCGTATTGAATACGAGGGTCATGTTGCTGAAATGAACGTTAAAGCGATGACAGCGGCAGCGTTGACTGGTGTTTTACGTCCTTTGCTTCAGACTGTGAATATGGTGTCTGCTCCTGAAGTTGCGAGAGAGCGTGGCATTGTTATTGAAGACGTTCGTCGTCAGCAACACGGCGCTTATGAAAACTACATTCGCCTGACTATCATCACTGAGCGTCAGGAACGCTCTGTTGCTGGTACAGTGTTTGGTGATGGCAAGCCGCGTATCATCCAGATCAAAGGCATCAACATGGAAGCGGAGCTTGGTGAAAACATGCTCTACGTAACCAATGAAGATAAGCCGGGCTTTATTGGCCAGCTGGGGTCTATCCTTGGTGATGCGAAGATCAACATTGCGACGTTTAACCTGGGTCGTAAGGTTGAAGGTGAAGAAGCTATCTGTCTTGTTGAGATCGACGGAAAGCTTCCAGAAACGGCCATTGCAGAGGTTGAGGCTATTCAGCAAGTTAAGCAAGTGAAACTGTTGCATTTTCCTGGATAGTAGCTGTGTGTATTTGAAATCAAAAAGGCGGCCTTCGGGTCGCCTTTTTTGTCTGTTTATCCGGTGTTTTCCTTGGCTTTCTTCATCTGAAGTATGTTCAACTTCAGCCTACCATCGATAATAAAGAGCGCTGTTGCGATGATGCCCATACCCGCCCATTGATTGAGGGAGAGGGTTTCGCCAAGGAAAGTTGATCCGATTATGATTGCCGCGATTGGGACAAGGAAGGCAACTAGAGAAGCCGTGGTCGCGCTGGAATTCTTGATCACGTGGATGAACAGCAGGAACGGTAAAGCGGTGTTGAAGACCGCTAAAATGACAACGTAATACCAGACCTCAACAGGAGCAGTTGTGATTTCTCCCAAGTCAAATACCCAGGGCAAAACCGGCAGTAAAGCAAGTGAGGCTGCTGTCATTTGGCCTGCTGTAATTGTAATGGGCGGAATGTGGCTGAGCTTCCGAGCCAGCATATTTGCCGATGCATAAGAAAGCGAGCCTAGAAGACAGGCGAGCTGTGGGACAATCAGATCAGTGCTTCCATTGAAGCTGGTAAAGCCAATTGTTACCACGACACCGAATGCACCGATAATGCAGCCGAACAACTTGGCAAGTGTAATGCGTTCATCCGGGATCACGAACTGGGCCAGAATGACGGTGTAGATTGGCACTGTAGCGTTGAGGATGGACGCCAGCGAGCCGGTGATTTGCAATTGCGCCCAGAAGAATAGAGAAAAGGGCAGGGCGGTTGCCAGAACACCCAGAAGGGAAATCAAGAGGAGGTCGTGTCGTGTTTTGGGAAGAGGTACACGAAAAAAGATCCCGATAATCGTCAGGATTACTGCGGCGAGTGAAACCCGCATGAATACAAGAACAACCGGTGTGACATGAATAATTGTCAGATTTGTTATTGTGAAGCTGGACCCCCAAAGAAGGGCGCAGGTGAAAAGCATTGCCCAAATTGATAGTGAGGTCTGTTCGGCTTTCATACTATGTCTTTCAATGAAAAATAAAGGGATGACGGTGATCCATCATCCCGTAAGAATACTTACATATTCTGTGTCAGCTCCAAACACGCATTGCAAGTGAACTTTATGAGACCGGCTGCTGCTTGCGTGTTGGTCTGGTCGTCAGGCGACCATCCATCAGGAGGAGCGCGATAACAATTGCCGCCATCCCGGCCCAATGGTTTGCTTCCAGACGTTCACCCAGAAAAATGGTCCCGAGTAGAATTGCGCTGACTGGGATGAGGAAGGTGACCATGGATGTGTTGGTTGCACCTGCCAATTGATAAAGCTTGAAGAAGGCAAGGTAGGCAAGCGCTGTACAGAAGACAGCGAGTGTCCCAACGCTGCCCCAGATGTGAACGGAGACCTGACCCAAGCTTTCTAGGGGTACAGTGAGAATAATGACCGGCAGCAACAGGAGGCTGGATGCTGTGAGCTGCCCTGTGGCAATGGATGCGGGCGCAATACCCTTAAACCGTCTGATATAAAACCCAGCGAATGCGTAGGAAAGAGCGGCGCCCAATACTGCGAGTTGAGGCAGAACAGTCTCTCCACTTCCTGCCAATGCGTCTTGTCCTATCAATATTCCAACGCCTACAACTCCCAATGCTCCCGCGAATATTTTCACGGAGGTGAGCTTTTCATCCTTGGTAAGGACCTGCATGACGAGCATGGTGAAAATTGGTGTGAAAGCGTTGAGGATAGATGCAAGACCGGAGGCAATGTATTGCTGCCCCCAAAAGATCAGCGTGAACGGTACTATATTGTTTATGGAGCCCAGAACCAGAAATCTGAGGGCCCATTTTAAGGAGAGTGGAAATTGGGTTTTAGTCAGCACTACGAAAACCCAAAGTGTAATCGCTGCGATTGTCACGCGGAAGTAGACAAGCGTTATGGGTTGCAGCTCACTGACTGCGATTTTTCCCAGAAAAAACGCACCACCCCACAGCCCCGCTATAAAGATCAGGAGTGACCATGCTGTGAGTGTCATGCGTTGTGAAGCCATAGAATATGCCTGCAATTTTCTGAGTTAAATGAATGAAGGGAACGCCTTAGTGTGCGATGTCCTCATTTGGATGAAGGCAAAGTAGATGGACCTGAGCATGCCAGCCACCCGAAATGCGAGCAATCTGAATGAACTAAATAATGGAGTGAGAACTTCTCTTAAAACAAACAGCATTTATGTCTTTGAATGACTCGTCATTCGCCTTCTTTGAGACTATAAGGGCCTGTAACTATGCCCCGGAATCTGATCCGGGGTTTCTTATGTTGTCTCTCGCGATTTGCATTCTAGCTGGCAAGTCACTTTACGCAGTAAAAGCAAATCGAATGACGGTGTGTTTGAAATACGCCGGCAGCCGCAGGAGGGCTGAAATACCATGGCCAACGTTGTCGTAGTTGGGTCACAATGGGGTGACGAAGGTAAGGGTAAACTTGTTGACTGGCTTTCTGAGCAAGCTGATATAGTTATACGCTTCCAGGGTGGACACAATGCAGGCCACACGCTTGTTATTGACGGCACGAGCTACAAGTTGGCACTGCTGCCATCTGGTGTTGTGCGCGGCAAGCTCTCTGTCATCGGCAATGGTGTTGTGATTGATCCTCATGCACTGGTGGCTGAAATTGCGCGTCTTGGAGCGCAGGGTGTTATAGTCACTCCAGAAATTTTGCGTGTTGCTGACAATGCCACACTTATTTTATCTTTGCACCGCGAGCTTGATGCTCTGCGTGAAGATGCTAGCCCAGTTGGTACCAAAATCGGTACAACAAAGCGTGGCATCGGCCCTGCATATGAGGATAAGGTTGGCCGCCGTGCGATCCGCGTGATGGACCTTGCAAACCTGAGCACGCTGCCTGCGAAGATCGATCGTCTGCTGGTACACCACAACGCAATCCTGCGTGGCCTTGGCCGTGAAGAAATTGCTGCAGAGACGATCTACAATGAGCTGGAAAGCGTTGCAGACCAGATCCTGCCGTTCATGGAAAAAGCCTGGTACATGCTCGACAAAGCTCGCCGTGAAGGTAAGCGTTTGTTGTTTGAGGGTGCTCAGGGTGCTTTGCTCGATAATGACCACGGAACATATCCGTTTGTAACCTCTTCCAATACAGTTGCTGGTCAGGCTGCTGCCGGGAGTGGTCTTGGTCCAAACTCCATCGATTATGTTCTGGGTATCACCAAAGCTTACACCACGCGTGTAGGTGAAGGACCGTTCCCAACTGAACAGCAGAACGAGATTGGTGATTTCCTTGGTACCAAGGGTCATGAATTTGGAACAAACACGGGCCGTCGTCGTCGGTGTGGCTGGTTTGATGCAGTGATTGTCCGCCAAACCATTTGCACCAGTGGAATCACTGGGATTGCATTGACAAAGCTTGACGTTTTGGATGGACTGGATGAAATTAAGATTTGTGTTGGTTATGAGCTAGATGGTGAGCGAATCGATTACCTCCCAGCATCTCAGGGTGCTCAAGCACGGGTTGTTCCAATTTATGAAACCCTGCCTGGTTGGAAAGAGTCGACACGAGGCGCTCGCACTTGGGCTGAATTGCCTGCACAGGCTGTGAAATACGTACGGCATGTTGAAGAGCTTATTGGTGCACCTGTTGCTCTGTTATCAACAAGTCCTGAACGTGATGACACAATTCTGGTTCAAAATCCCTTCCAGGATTAAGTCAGGAAATGAAGCTTTGGGGGCATTGGGCAGTTAAATGGCGGACTACAATTCCGTTCTAAGAAAAGCGGTCTCTGGTTTACAAGAGAACACTGGCTCAGCCAGACGTGCTGTTTATCAACGCGCGCGTAATGCTATTGTAAAGCAGCTTAAAAGCTATGATCCGCCGCTTACGCCCTCCCAAATCACTGAGGAGCAGCTGAAGCTTGAAGAAGCGATCCGCAAGGTCGAAGCGGAAGCTGCTCGTGAGTCACTCGGATTGGGGCGGCCAAAAGCCGCTCCTGCTGCGCCTGCGGGGCAACCTGTTCCGCGTGCGCCGTCTACACGAACACCGCAAGCGGGTCCTTCCGCTCCAGAAACACCAGCATCTGCCGGGCCTAAAGCACCTCCGCATAAAACTGATGTGTTTAAGGAAGCGGTTCGCGCTGCTCAAGATCTTGGCAATGCTGCACATCAGGCCAATCAAATTGCCCGCGATCAGCTGCCGGGAGCTTCCAAAGCGCGCCGTGAACCAGAGCTTGATGGTATGGGTGATAGCGGGACACGTGAGCCTGCTTCCTCGCTTCCGACCAAGGGGTCTGTAAAAACAAATGCGGAAGAGCGTGCCTGGGTTCCAGGTGAAGCACGCCGCACAAAGTTGGAAACACGCTCTAAGTCGGCTCCTGAAATTGAGGAGCCTGCGAAGGTTGCGCCAAAGGCTGGCCGCAAACCTGCCTCCTCTCGCAAGCCTGTTGTTGCGCAACGTGTTGGCGATGCGATTGAGCAGGAAGAAGGCTTGAAGCCTTCTAACACACGCCGTTTTGTGAGCATGATTATTGTCTTACTTCTCATTCTCGGCGCAGCTGCTGGCGTTTACAGTCAGCGTGATCTGATTTTATCAACATTGTTGCCTGTTGAAGGTGCTGATAGTTCTGAGACGATTGGCACGCCAATCGATGAGAATGAACCTCTTCGTGTTGAGCCTGAACGGTCTCCAAAAAAGAATACAGAACGCCTGTTGGAACCGGAAGATGGGGCCATGGTCTCGCCTGATGCGACGCGCGTGACAACGACGCGAATTACGCGAAATTCCTCGAGCGCGACGCCAGCTGAACCTGCAAGCGGCACGTCTCCGGCCAAAGTTGTTGGCACGCGTGAAACAGCTGTTCCAGTTGCGCAAGTATTGCCGGTGAAAGAGCCTGAGCAACAGAACGCGGCCGTAAAAACCAATTCGGTGCCTCGGGCTGAGACGATTACAACTCAGGCCACCGTTTCTCCTGTTGCCCAGCAGAGCATCCTTTATGAGGAAGCTTTGACGCAAGGGGCGTCCGGGTCAGCATCGCGCGGCAATGTGGTCTGGTCTTTGGAAGACTCTGATGGCGCTTCTATGATTAAGGCTGTCGCGTCACTGCCTTCCCGCAATTTATCTGTCGAGATGACGCTGAAGCCGAACAACGACAAATCTTTGCCAGCAAGTCACCTTTTGGAGTTGAACTTCATGTTCCCGGAAGGGTTTGACGGCAAGGGCGTTGAAAAGGTTCCGGGCCTGATCATGAAGAAAACTGAATCTGAAGCTGGTGATCCATTGGATGGGGCAGCAGTTAAAGTCTCGGATACACTGTTCTGGATCGCTCTTTCCGACAGTGAAGAGGAAAAAACGAAGAATTTGAAGCGGCTTATGGAGCGTGAGTGGATTGATGTTCCATTGCTTTACAACAGTGGTCGTCGTGCAATGCTTACCTTTGAAAAAGGTGTGAGCGGCAACAAAGTTATCGCACAGGCAATTCAGAGCTGGAAGTAACCTGATTTCAGCAATTTAGACAAATTTTGAAAGGCCCTTCCTTGTTTTGAGGTGGGGTCTTTTCCATTGCAGTTGTCCCCCGGGTTTGAAAATCTCCTTGCAAACTTTCGTAGAAACGCGCATGTTCCTCGCTATTCCGAGGGGTGCTTTTCTTTGAAAAGCTGAGATTGCCATGAGCTAACCCTTTGAACCTGATCCGGGTAATTCCGGCGAAGGGACGGGACCTGAGCCATTATTCCCGGATCTCCATGTTTGCAAGTTGCTGACCTAGGAGATCCTATGTTTAAAAATTCCATGAGAGCCATAAAGAGCTCCGCTGTTTTGAAAGCGTCCCGAGCTTTCAATTGGGCCTTAATCCCTTCTTGTGAGGGGGTGGAATGCTGAAGCGAGTTCTTAAACGTGTTTCCCGGACAGTATTCGGGTTGTTGGTTTTTGTTGTGCTGTGGGATGTAGTGGTTCGGATTTGGGAGATCCCTCCGTTTCTATTGCCGCCTCCGGCTGCGGTTTACATCGCCTTTCTCAACCAAGGTGCTTTTTTGCTGCATCATGCAAGCATCACGGCTTATGAAACACTTCTGGGTTTCATTTTTGGCGTGAGTGCAGGGGCGTCTTTGGCTCTGTTGCTGAGTATGTCGCACAAAGCGCGTCAGTTTTTGTTACCTCCTATTACAGCCACTCAATCTCTTCCTGTGTTTGCGATCGCACCCTTGCTGGTGTTGTGGTTTGGCTTTGGCCTCGCCTCAAAGGTCGTGATGGCGGTTCTTGTCATCTTCTTTTCTGTGACCTCGACGTTTTATGACGGGTTGCGGCGAACAGATTTTGCTCTGCTGGATCTTGGGAAACTGCACCGGCTTAACCGGTGGCAAACACTCCGTTTTATTCGTATTCCAGCCGCGTTACCTTCGCTGGCCTCTGGTATGCGGATTGCAGCGGTGTTTGCGCCAATTGGTGCGGTGGTTGGTGAATGGGTTGGTGCAAAAGGTGGATTGGCTTTCATCATGCTGCAGGCAAATGCGCGGATGCAGACGGCGACGATGTTTGCAGCGCTGATTTTGCTTGCGGTGATGGTTTTGGGCCTTCGGGCCATTGTTGAATTTGCCACTTCTCGGATGATCTACTGGCAAAAAGAGATTTAGATCTCAGAGTATGAGGACGTATGTCTATGAAAAAACTGGGTATGTTGTTTGGGGCAGCGCTGCTTGCCAGTACGCTTCAGGTACAGGCTTCTGATAAGCTGACTGTGTTGTTGGATTGGTTTGCGAACGCCGACCACGCGCCAATTATCGTTGCGCAGGCACGTGGTTTCTTTGAAAAAGAAGGCCTTGATGTTGAGCTGATTGAGCCAGCTGATCCTTCTATGCCACCAAAGCTTGTTGCAGCAGGACAGGGCGATATTGCCGTCTCCTATCAGCAGACGCTTCACCCGCAAATCGATGCGGGTCTGCCTTTGGTGCGTATCGGGACACTGGTTGCCACGCCGCTTAACACTCTGATTGTTCTGGAAAATGGGCCGATCAAGACATTGGCTGACCTTAAAGGCAAGCGTATTGGTTATTCTACCTCCGGCTTTGAAAGTGCGATGTTGGGCAAGATGCTGTCCAGCGCTGGCGTTTCGATTGATGATGTTGAGCTGATCAATGTGAACTTCTCTCTGTCTCCTGCTTTGATGGCTGGCCAGGTTGATGCGGTGATTGGCGGCTACCGTAACTTTGAGCTGAACCAGATGGAAATTGAAGGCGCGAAAGGCCGTGCGTTCTACCCGGAAGAGAATGGCGTGCCGGTTTATGATGAGCTGATTTATGTGGCTCACAAAGACAAACTGGATGATCCACGCCTGAAGAAATTCATCAATGCGATTGAAGCGGCAACCGTTTACCTGCTCAACAACCCTGATGACTCATGGAAAGGCTTCCTTGAGGTTTACCCAAATCTTGATGATGAGCTGAACAAGCGAGCATGGGCCGATACTTTGCCACGCTTCGCAAGCCGCCCAGCTGCCATGGACAATGGTCGTTATGAGCGTTTTGCGAACTTCTTGCTGGAGCAGGGGTTGATTAAAACAGCTCCCCCTGTTGAGACCTACGCAGTTGAATTGCGCTAAGGCTTCTAAGTCTAAACTAAATATTGAGCCTCCGAGTTTCGGGGGCTCTTTTTATTTGTAGGCTAAATGCCGTTACTGCGCTGCATCCTTGAGTGTTTCATTGAGCGATAGGTCACTCAGGATGTGTTTCTCAAAGGCTGCGTAAATTGGTGCGTGGCTTTCATCAGCAAGGGATTTGCATTCATCCAGCAGCGTAAGCGCTTTTTTCCGGTCTGCTTCCTCGAATAAAGCATGAGCCATATTGCAATGAATGTTCTTGAGTTTCAGGAAAGCCTCAGAAAAAGCCATGGATGGATCTCCGAGAAGTGCAAAGGCGCGGATCTGATAGTGCCCGATCTTCACCGGCACTGTTTCCAGTGTTGCCAGTTCTTGCATATGACCGCGTGTGGTCTCGCAAATAAGCAGATTGTGACCAGCTGCTGCGCAATGACGGGACAACTCTTCGGCCAAATCAACACAGCGACCTAAAGGTGCGTAACGGAAATGCCTTCTTGTGCCAGTTTCACCAAGGGCTGCTTGTCCAGTCGAAATGCCAATATCCAGGGTAACTTCGTGGGCCTTCATGTTTTTCTGGGAAAAGTGGAACCGGTCTTTGAGATTGAACCGTGTCATCTGCTTTTGCATTTCTATAGCCGTACGGCAGGCATGGGATGCATGGAACGGATCATCCATTGGTGCATTCCAATAAGCGCTTAACCCAGATGTCGCGAGCAGGTTCAGCGTTCCATCATGGCTGTGGACCTCATCTAAATGAGCTGTTTGGAAGGTGTTGGAGAAGCTTGCGAGGTCATGAGGAGCCAAACCCTCATAATATCGGTTAAAGCGGCGTATGCGCGTTGTAAGGCAGGTTATTTCACGCTGATTACCTTCAAGCGGGAACTCTTCAGACTGGACAAGCAGCTTTTGCATGAGTTTGGGCGATAAAATCCCAACGAAACGCTCCTTGGTTTTGGTGCGAGTACTGTTGAACGTGATACGCCGAATGCCGTTGGTGACCGCAAAGGCCAGCAGCACTACCAGTGTTGGGAAAAATGGTTCGAGGACGATATTTTTAAGAGCAAATTGATGAAGCGCAACCCCGTTTATTGCTGCAATAGCCAGAACCGTTATGAGCAGACTGAGCCAAAACCCTTGTGTCGCCGAAAAGAGAACGATAACAACACCCACCCCGATTAACATCGCCAATTCAGCATGTTGTGCCCAACTGGGAGTCCTTATGAAATTAGCGGTTTGCAGCGTTTGGAGGGCCTGTGCATGGCGCTCTGAGCTTCGATCATTCAAGCCAATGACAAAATAACTGCCCTGTTTGGGCGGCCAAAATTTAGAGGTTCCCTGCACTCCTAATAGATCTGATGCATTAAGGATCTGCTGAGAAGCTTGGTAATTTGTGTAGATGAGCATTTCGGCGTCTGATGAAACTGGAATATTCTTAAGTTGGAAGCGGAGCTCTGTTTCCTCTAAGGGCGAGGATGTCTGTGTGTTTGCAGTGCCGTACAGATAAGCCTCCATCGCAAGCGAGTTGCGCGGCTGGCCTTTCACTCCTAACTGGAGTGGGTAAGTTAAGCGAACAGCACCTTCACTATATTGAGAGGCATCTTGATAACCGACTGATTTTGCAGAGGTGATGAAGATAGAGAGGGGCGGTTTGGCTGCCTCTATATCTGAAAGTGGTCTGTTGAGTAGAACTGGATGTCGAGAGATGACGGATTGCAGCAGAGCATCGTGATTTGGATAAAATGATCTGTTTGAGGACAGCAATTTATCATAGACAATGCTGCGCAATGCGGGTGATGTTGGATCCTCCTTCCGAAGGTCCAAGTCCAGAATGATCAATTTTGGTGTGTATTCCCCCAGTTTTTCAAGGGTTTGCGCCAACTCTAGACGCTGGTACACCGGCTCCTGCGTTTGCCTGTTTGATTCTTGCGTAAGATGGATCGTGTATACGGGAGATGCTGATTGCGTGTTTGGCCAGGCCAATTGCAATGCACTTTGACTTACATAAGCGACGCCATCCAATACCTGCGGGTAGAGGATACGGAGAAGTGCGGCAATAGTAATGAGTAATCCTGCAGTAACCGCCGCAAGCATGCGGTTGGTCTGCGATAACCTGCCAGAGCCAAGCATTGTATTTCCCCCCGAAAGGGGAAGTCACCGACACTGACTTTGGATCCCCTCTTCATTGACCTTAGGAAAGGCACGAGGGTAGAACAAGCCTAACTGTTGATTTAAAAGGCTGTTTACAAATTTATTTCGTATTTTAAGTTAATTCATCTAAAATTAGTTGAAAGCAGGTGCCTTAGGCACCCGCGTGTTATTGTGTCATTTCCAATGCGCTTTCTTGTACGGCCTTTTGGACCTTCTCAAAAGCACGAACCTCGATCTGGCGCACACGTTCACGACTCACCCCAAATTCGGTGGAAAGCTCTTCCAGAGTGATTGGTTTTTCTGATAGGCGACGTGCTTCAAAAATGCGCGTTTCGCGTGGGTTCAATACACTCATTGCATTCTTCAGCATATTGCGGCGAACATCGAACTCTTCCTGTTCAGCGAGCACTGATTCCTGATTTTCGGAGCTGTCAACGAGCCAATCCTGCCACTCGCTGGATTCACCTTCTGAAGAGCGCAACGGTGCGTTCAGTGAAGAGTCACCTCCAAGACGGCGGTTCATGGAAACAACTTCGGTCTCAGTCACACCAAGGGTCGTTGCTATGTGTTTGACGTGTTCCGGGCGCAAATCACCATCTTCAAAAGCCTGAATTTTGCCTTTGATGCGACGCAGGTTGAAGAACAAGCGCTTCTGATTGGCCGTGGTACCCATTTTTACAAGGGACCAAGTGCGCAGAATGTATTCCTGAATGGAAGCTTTAATCCACCACATTGCGTAGGTCGCGAGCCTGAAGCCTTTATCCGGCTCAAAGCGTTTGACAGCCTGCATAAGGCCAACATTACCTTCGGAGATAACTTCGCCCAATGGCAAGCCATAGCCGCGATAGCCCATAGCAATTTTTGCGACGAGACGCAGGTGGGAATTGACCAGTCTTTCAGCTGCTTTTGGTTCGTCGTGTTCCCGGAAGCGCTTGGCGAGCATGTACTCTTCCTGCGGCTGTAGCATCGGGAATTTTCTAATCTGGTCTAAATAGCGACTTAAGCCGCCTTCGCCACCCGTGAGGGCTGGTAGGTTCCGGGCCATAAAGCACCCTCCTTGTTTCGTGTTCCCGCCTGATTGGACATCAGAATTTTGGCAAACACACATAGGTGCCTTCAGATGAAGCGCACCTGTCGCCTTTATATGGGAACATTATGGCCAGAACGCTACCAGATTGGCAGATTTTTTGGCCTAAATTTTTTGTAATGATTGGAGAAGACTTGCAAAGTCGGCAGGTAACTCCGATTCAAACTTCATTAATTCCTGTGTTCTGGGGTGCGCAAACGCCAAAAGACCTGCATGCAGTGCCTGACGTGTGAACTCCGCGAGCTGCGTTTTTAATGGATCTTGAAATTTATTATATTTAGTTTTGAAACCAGAACCGTAATCCATATCACCAATCAGTGGATTTCCGATATGAGCCATATGAACTCTGATTTGATGAGTTCTTCCCGTTTCCAACCTGCATTCTATCAGGCTAGCAACAACTGGCTCATCTTGTGCGCCAAAGCGTTCTTTCACTTGCCAATGGGTAATGGCATGGCGACCACCGGTCTTAAGGACGGCGATTTTTTGTCTGTTTGTTGTGGAGCGCGCGAGGTTCGCTTCGATGGTGCCCTTTAATACAGAGGGAGCTCCCCAGACCAATGCTTTGTAAGCTCGTTCCAGTGGACCTGTTCTGCCATGGTCAGCAAACTGTGCAGCCAGCCCCTGATGCGCCAGATCGTTTTTGGCAACAACCAGCAAGCCGGTGGTGTCTTTATCAATCCGATGCACGATGCCTGGGCGTTTTACGCCGCCGATCCCCGACAGGGACGACCCGCAATGATGGATAAGTGCGTTGACCAAGGTTCCCGTTGGATTGCCTGCGCCAGGATGAACCACGAGGCCAGCCGGTTTGTCGATGACGATCAGATCATCATCCTCATACACAATCGTAAGGGGAATATCTTCCGGCTGGGGTTCTGCTTCTTCCGGCTCAGGGACAAGAAGAGTGATTGTATCTCCGTCACAGACTCTATATTTAGGCTCCATCACCGTGCGCGGGCCAATATTAACCTGGCCTGCCCGGATCAGGGCTTGCAGCCGATTGCGGCTGAAGTCATCTAAATGAGCGGCTAAAACAGCATCCAGTCGGCGGCCAGTATCTTCTGGACCGGTTTGGACTTCTGCGTGTTGCTGCTCATTCGTGTTTACAGAGTTTGTGAGCGGCGATGCGCCCTCAGGAGATTTATCGTTCATGCGTGATCCTAATAATGACAGCGTTGAGACTGTACAGGACGAACTTGATCCAGCAGCTTTGAGGCTTCAATCGAAGCTGCGCCGCCTCTTG
This sequence comes from Pseudovibrio sp. Tun.PSC04-5.I4, assembly GCF_900104145.1. Lineage (NCBI taxonomy): Bacteria > Pseudomonadati > Pseudomonadota > Alphaproteobacteria > Hyphomicrobiales > Stappiaceae > Pseudovibrio > Pseudovibrio sp. Tun.PSC04-5.I4. The sequence continues at coordinate 3,690,333 of NZ_FNLB01000006.1, forward strand.
ATGGGATCAAGCCTTGTCATGGTGCTCGGCTTACTGGCTGTCTTTGCGGCTATCTTCTATAAGATTAACGCCAATAATTCCAATGTTACTGCAGATAATGTTGCAGCGACAATTGCGATCGGCCCTCAGGCACAGGTTATGTCTGTTACGCAAATGGATGGAAAGTTGGTTATGCTTATTAAAGAGGGGACTACGCAAGCGCTTGTGTATATCGACCCTGTAACAGGGCGAAAAATAGCACGAACGGATTTTGTTGCGAGATAGGTGGATAACCCTTCTTTTCTTTAGGAGAAGGGGCTTGCCAAGCGGGGGTTTAGCCCATATACCCCCGTTCATCGCAGCAGCGAAGTCTAGGCGCCCATCGTCTAGCGGTTAGGACGCCGCCCTTTCACGGCGGAAACAGGGGTTCGATTCCCCTTGGGCGTACCAAAGACTTTAGTTGCGATACCAGGTAGTTATCTACTTGTAGACAAGGCTCTATAGCCTTCTCACTATGTGAGCGCCCATCGTCTAGCGGTTAGGACGCCGCCCTTTCACGGCGGAAACAGGGGTTCGATTCCCCTTGGGCGTACCACTTGTTTTCCTTCCCAAAATTGTTGAAATTATAGCGCAGTGATAGTTGCTGTGAGCAATTCTGTTGATGAGTTGTGGGTTACTGCCATTGTGCGGGAACACATATCTGATCCCGCTGCCCGATTTTCTCTGCCTATTTAAAGAATTTCAGAGTTTTTTAGAACCAGCGGCCATTTAGGCCTGCTCCAAGGTGGTGATCTTCTTTTTCACCTTCCACATCCGCCCAGAGTTTTTCGTCAGCATTGCCAGCTTGTTTTGCGCTCTTGACTGTCTTTGCGAGACTTTCACTGAGTTGCGCGTTCATTTTTTTCAGGTCATCCATGTTGTCGAGCACTTCGATGCGCGCCTCTGCTGATTGGATAGTGGTCTTCAATGCGGTTGGCTTCTTTTCAGATTGCCTGTTTGCACTGTGTTGCCGTTCCATAACGCGGGTCACAGGTGGTCCCTCTAATGTGTTATTGCCGAACTTTTATGATGCAGTGTTTTGATCCGCATGACCTTTATCGGATTTCTCTGGGCGGTATCATGACAAAGATTGAAAAAGTTACAGCTCGTCCCCTTTTATGACGTATTAATACTAAGAGTAGGGGAGCCGAGGCAAGAGGACTTTTGTGCCAAAATAATCTAATGGTTGGCTGGATGCCTCTCAGTTTTTAGCTATAGTACTGTGAAACATCGCAAATTGCAGATGTTAGGTAAGTATAAAAAAATAATCGGACTTGATTCATGATGCTGGTTTCTCGCCACAACTCCATACTTGATATTGCCCGTGAGACCGGAAAGGTTGAAGTGGATGAACTTGCCCTCCGGTTTTCTGTATCTCCGCAGACTATTCGTAAAGACTTGAAAGAGTTGAGTGATCAGGGATTGTTGACACGAGTTCACGGCGGTGCGTTGCTGTCGTTTGGTGTTGAGAATATGGGGTACTCCGCGCGGCAAGATCTGGCAGGTAAGGAAAAAGAGGAAATTGGCCAGGCTGCTGCTGACCTCATTCCTGATCGTGCGTCTTTGTTTGTGAATATCGGTACGACGACAGAAGCGGTAGCCCGTGCGCTGATCCAGCATACCGGACTGATGATCATTACCAATAATCTCAACGTTGCCAGCACTCTGCGCCCGTTCTCCGAGAATGAAGTCATTATCTCCGGTGGGCTTGTGCGGTCTTCTGATGGTGGTATCGTCGGTGAGGCCGCAGCAGATTTTATCCGGCAGTTCAAGGTGGACTATGCAGTGATCGGTGTGTCTGCGCTGGATCGTGATGGAGCGCTGCTGGACTATGATTATCGTGAGGTGCGCGTTGCGCAGGCGATTATCGAGAATGCGCGTCACGTCATTTTGGTGGCTGACCGGACGAAGTTTGAGCGCTCAGCGCCTGTTCGCATCGGGCATATCGCGCAAGTGAATACATTTGTGACGGATACGCTCGTCTCGCAGGATTACAGGCAGTTGCTCGCAGATAATGAAGTGCGGTTGGTGGAGGTCGCCGGCGCATCAAAGGCGCAGAGTGCTCCTACTCACTCAGCAGCAGAAGCATAAGTCCGGTACAGTCGCGTTTGTAATGGCAGTACCGAAGCTGCTGAGGGCTTTCAATTATCTCTGAGTTTGAAAATCAGGACCCCCTCACGGAATAGCCTTTAGCCGTGTGAGTTGCTGGTTTTTCTGACATCAGCAATGCGCTCAGCCAAATTTTTATCATCCTCGGGGGCGACCGCAGTATCGTCTGCTTTGGATGTTGCTCCAGCAGTCTTTGCGGCGGCGGCTTTACGAGTCCGTGGTTTGGCTGTTTTTGCAGAAGCGCGTGCCCGTCGTGTTTTAGGCTCTGGAGTTTCCACAGGGGCATCTGCTCCGGTTAACGTGCTGAGATCATTTAGGACCTCGTCGTACTTGTCGGAGAGTGGTGGATTTTCTGAAATTGCTTTTGCGGTGATTTGTGCGGCCAGATCCTTCAACTCATTGCGCAGGTCGACAGCATCTTCGATCTTGCTGGAGCTCTTGGCTCTTTCCTCAAGTTGTTTTGTCAGCTGCTCAATAGTCTTCTTTGCGTCGTCTAGATTGGTTTCTAAGCTTTTCATGTGTTCAGGCGTCTTAATATTCGGATTTGAAAGGGAGCGCTTTGCTGGCTGTGTTTGTGCTGCTTTTTCCACTTTCAGATCGTGTTTGAGTTTATCCCGCTCCCGCTCCAAAGAACCATAGCGGCTCTTGAGCTTGGAGAAGGACTGGGAAGCAAGTTGCGCCGCTTCGGCGGGAGACGTCGGTTTGCGTTTGGTGTCTGCTTCAGCTGTCATCTCTGAGACTTGCTTGGAAATCTGTGCAGCCAGATCTGCTAGCGGGTTGTTCATGTCTTCAAGGCCAGCGGTATCAACGGGTGCTACCGGCTTAGCAGAAGCTGGGGCTTCCTTGAGCTCTTGATCAAGCTCACGCGTTTTCTTTGCGGCGGCTTTTTGCTGTAACTCGATGATTTCCGCGGATTGTTGCTGCTCTGCGACAACCGGAGTCGGCTCTGGTGCCTCGGAAGCAGTTTCGTCCGGTTCAGCTATGGGATCTGTGGTTATACGGTCCTCCGCGGAGAACGGGATTGGGTCTGATGGCGAGCGGCGGCGTAAAAAGCGGGTCGCCTTTTGAGCCATGCTCTTGCGATCACGTGCTGACTTGAGCTGTACAACGCTTAATTCTTCTTGTAACTCGGCAACTTTCGCGTCAGCCAATGACCGGGCAGATGCGTTTTCTGCCATTTTTTCAGTCATGTTTTGAAGGCGCACTTCCATTTGGCGCACGGCGATAGCGTGCTTTGCGCGTAAGGCATCCTTTGCCATTGTGGCTCTGGCATAGCTAATTGGATTGGACGCCTCAATCGCTTTGCGCGTGAGACGTACAGCTCGGCCCCATATGAAGGGGAGGGCCGCGAGTGCTAAGATACTCGCCAGGAAAAAGCCCAGAGCAATATAAAGTGCAATTTCAATCACAAACTATGCCTGATCTATTTTAGGGGCGGGCGAGGTCATTTCAATGCGAAGCATAATCTCTCACACGCCTTAATATGCCAACATATAACTAACGCCGAGTTAGTTATATCAGAAAGGATTCCATGTTGGCTTCCTAGTAAATTTCAAATAGCCCATATTGAGGCCAAGGCGTGCGCCAACACCTGCGCGAACGGGAACAATAAAGACATCGTTGTTGGACAATACCTGCATGCCAAAGCCGCCAACCAAGTAAGCCGAGCCTTTTGCACCTACATAGCGCTTATAGATTGCGTCGACGCTTGGCAGATCATAAACCAGCATCATGACGCGTGCGCCATCACCTCCGACATCAAAGCCGAGAGATGGGCCTTGCCAAAAAATCTGGTGGTTGCCTGCATTGCGAGTGTAAAGCGTACCTTCACCATATGCAGCACCTGCGAAGAAAGCAGCAGAGCCTTCTTGTCCCAGGATATAGCCGTTTGGTTCGCCGTATTTCTGCACTGCTCGTTCAACAACCTGTGCCAAACCGGTTGAGATAGACCCAAAGAACTCATGACCAGCAGTCATGATATCTGTTTCGTGGTAGCGCGATTGATCTGCGCTCGATTGCGCAAATGAGTGTGTGTTTAACGCCAGCAGTGCGAAGCAGGCGCAAAGGATGAATGCAGCTTTGTTGCGCAGATTGCCGAACAGGCTCGTCATCATGCCAACGTCTCCTTCTAAGAAACCCGAGTATTTGGTTTATTTAGAGCAATTCCAAAATTAAAAGCATACTGCAACATCTAGGTGCAACAAGTAATAATGCCTTACATCTACCTAGCAGTTAATCACTGTATACAGGGGTAAAAATGTGCATCGCGTTGGCCTGAAGTTGCGTATTTTGTATTTGTATCGAACTTACTTGATTAGTTAATGCAGGTGATTCGGACTCTGGATGGGCAATTCTATGATTTTTGTGGTTTTCTACAGAAAAATGATGATTTGGGGCTGCTTTGCCAGTTGCAGTCTCGTTTTTCTGCTGCTGGCTTGTGGAGTTAGCTCTGCAGAGGACCGCTCCCAGTATTCCCTCTCCAGATGTGATCCAGTGTCCTATCAGATTGCAAACGCCCCTGAAAAAGGGCGCGAGGACCTTTCTTTGTCATGGGGTGGTCGTATTTGGGCCTTCACGAATGAGGGGAATAGAGAGGCGTTTAAACGTGATCCGAAAATCTATGCCCCTTTATTTCAGGGATGCGATGCGCTTTCACTTGCGCAAGGTTATCGAGCTGAAGGATTGGCGAAAATCTACCTTGTTTATAATCAGAGGTTGCTGGTGTTCCAAAGTCGGGAACACCGAGCATTGTTTTTGACTGAACCGGATACGATCCTCGCAAAGGCACAAAGTCGTGCACGCGATGTAAAATGCGGTCCATATCAATAATGTCTTGCTTGGCTTTAAACCGGCAGGAATGTACCTTTTTCGCCACATCACGAATCAATTACATGGCCAGTAGGCCAAAGTTTCGGAGCGGTTATGTCAGTATTTAAAGATTTGTCTTCCCTTGATCTTGCCGCACTCGTCGCAAGTCGCGTGTGTCACGACATTATTTCACCTGTTGGGGCTATAACCAATGGTTTGGAAGTGCTGGACGAAGAAGGTAATGAAGACATGGCAGATTTTGCTATGGACCTCATTCGTAAATCAGCGCGGCAAGCTTCTGCAAAATTACAATTCGCTCGGCTTGCTTTTGGAGCTGCCGGTTCTGCAGGAGCTGAGATTGATCTAGGAGATGCTCAGGAAGTCGCTACCGGGTATATGAGCAATGAGAAAGCGAATCTTGAGTGGGCTATGCCACGCCTGCTTTTGCCTAAGAATCAGGTGAAACTGGTTTTGAATCTCCTTTTACTCATGAATCAATGTGTTCCACGGGGTGGGATTATTACCATCAGTATGGAAGAGGATGCACAGGCTCCAAATTTTCTACTCAAAGCCGAGGGAACCAATGCACGAATCCCACAGGTTGTAGGTGAAATATTGTCTGGACAGGAGCCAGAACGCATTGATGCTCATACAGTTCAGCCAATTTATGCCGTTTTGTTAGCAGGTGAGGCGGGATTCAATATTGAGTTATCTAAAGACGGTGACATCGTTATATGCAAGGTGAATACTCATGTTTCTACATCCGTATGATCCCTAGTTAAAAACAATCAGTTATCCTAGGTTGGATGAATCTCACAATCTTTCAACCTATGTTAACCGTTTCGCTTAACACTCAACCTTAACGAAATTTCGGAGTCTCATGTTGAGGCTCCCTTAAGCATTGAGTGGGTGCGGGCATGGACGATCTTCTCAGAGAGTTTCTCACTGAGACCAATGAAAGCTTGGATGTTGTCGACGTAGAATTGGTGAAGTTTGAGCAAGAGCCAAACAACGCAAAAATTCTCAACAACATCTTCAGGTTGGTGCATACGATAAAAGGCACTTGTGGGTTCTTAGGACTGCCGCGGTTGGAAGCAATTGCTCACGCTGCTGAAACTTTGATGGGCAAGTTCCGCGATGGTGTTCCTGTAACCCATGAAGCTGTGACACTTGTTCTTGGTTCAATTGATCGAATTAAAGATATTCTTACGGATCTTGAAACTGCTAATGGTGCTGAGCCTGATGGCACGGACCGCGATCTGATTGATGAATTGGAGCGTCTTGCTCTGAGCGCAGAAGATGACGACATGGCTGCTGCTATGGCGGAGGATAAAGCTGCTGAGGAGGAAGAAGGCAACGATGTCTTACAGGTTTTGGAGCGTCCGCTTCGTCCTGGTGAAGTTTCCTTAGAGGATCTTGAACGCGCCTTTCAGGAAGCTGATATCGAGATTGAACTGCCAGTTGCCGAAGAAGAGATTGAGGAAGAAACCGAACTTGTTGCTCCTATCTCCGCAACTTCTCCTGCAGAGGTAAAAGCTCCTCAGCAAGAAGCGGTGAAGCCAAAAAATCCAAGTGGTGTAGGTAAAGCATCTGGCCAAAGTGTTTCCAATCAATCTATTCGTGTGAACGTTGAGACACTGGAACACTTGATGACAATGGTTTCTGAACTGGTGCTGACACGCAACCAGCTGCTGGAAATCGCTCGTCGTCATGAAGACAGCGAGTTCAAAGTGCCTCTGCAGCGTCTGTCCAATGTGACGGGTGAGTTGCAAGAAGGTGTGATGAAGACGCGCATGCAACCAATCGGTAACGCATGGCAGAAGCTTCCACGTGTTGTTCGCGATCTTTCTCAGGAACTGAACAAGCCTATCGGGCTTGAGATGATTGGTGCTGAGACAGAACTTGATCGTCAGGTTCTGGAGCTGATCAAAGATCCACTGACACATATGATCCGTAACTCTGCCGACCACGGTTTGGAAGATCCTGCTGAACGTGTCGCTGCTGGCAAGCCGGAAAAAGGGAACATCACTCTTTCTGCTTACCATGAAGGTGGTCACATCATCATCGAGGTTAAAGATGATGGTCGCGGTCTGAACCTTGAAAAAATTAAGGAAAAGGCACTTAAAAGCGGCATTACGACTGAAGCTGAACTCGAAAAGATGCCAGATCAGCAGATCTATAAGTTCATCTTTGCAGCCGGCTTCTCCACAGCGGCAAGCGTAACCAGTGTATCTGGTCGCGGTGTTGGCATGGATGTTGTCCGTAACAATGTGGAAATGATTGGTGGCTCAATTGATTTGCGCTCGACGGCGGGCCGTGGATCAAGCTTCATCATCAAGATTCCACTGACACTTGCTATTGTGTCCACGTTGATCGTGGAAGCAGCCGGTAATCGTTATGCGATCCCTCAGCTTTCCGTGGTGGAACTGGTGCGTGTTCAGTCCAACTCAGAACATCGTATAGAGCGGCTTAAAGATCGCCCGGTCCTGCGCTTACGCAGTAAGCTTTTGCCACTGGTACATATGTCAGAATTGCTTGGTCAGACTGAAGACGCTGATCTTGATGAAGACAATGGCTTTATCGTGGTTATGCAAGTTGGCAGTCAGTTGTTCGGCGTTGTTGTTGATGGTGTCTTCCACACGGATGAGATTGTTGTGAAGCCAATGTCTTCCATGCTGCGCAACATCAACATGTTCTCCGGCAATACCATCCTTGGCGATGGCTCCGTTATTATGATCATCGATCCAAATGGTGTGGCCAGCGCGATGGCAAGTCACGCATCAGGAACCTTGAGCGATACTGCGGACGATGAGCGATCTCAGGAAGATCTGAGCGTAGTTGACGTGGATGCACCAATTTCACTGCTGCTGTTCCGTTCCGGTTCTGATGAGCCTAAAGCGGTTCCATTGTCTCTGGTTACCCGTCTTGAGGAGTTCGACATCTCCAAGATCGAACGTTCCAATGGTCGTGATCTGGTGCAGTACCGTGGGGCATTGATGCCTCTGGTTTACCTCAATGAAGGTGACACCCATAAGACTGAAGGCACTCAGCCAATGCTGGTGTTCTCTGACAATGGTCGTTCCATGGGTCTGGTTGTTGACAAGATCGTGGACATTGTTGAAGACCAGATGAACATTGAAGTGGTTTCAGAGCGTCAGGGCGTGCTGGGGTCTGCCATTGTTCGGGAGCGTGCAACTGAGGTTATTGACCTTGGTTATTACCTGCCATTAGCCTTTGATGACTGGTTTATGCGCAAAGAAATCAACACGACCTCGAAGGCGAGAAAACTTCTCTTCATCGATGACAGTGCCTTCTTCCGCAATATGCTAACACCGGTTCTGAAAGCGGCAAGATACGATGTAACTGTTTGCTCTAGCGCTCAAACCGCATATGAGTTGATGGAAAAGGGAACAGACTTCTCTGCGATTGTGACTGACATTGAGATGCCAGATATCAGCGGCTATGAATTCTGTGAGAGCTTGCGTGGTGATACACGCTTCCGCCATCTCCCAATTATTGCGTTGTCTGCTGTGGTCACACCGGCATCCATTGAAAAAGGCCGTCAGGCTGGCTTCGATGACTATGTTGCCAAGTTTGACCGTCCAGGATTGCTTGCAGCGCTTAAAGATGTATTGACCAATGAATTGGGAGTTGCAGCATGACCGCTAATAGACTCACTGTCGTCGACAACGACGTTCGTCAGGGCAGCAGCGATCACATCCAGTATGTGACCGTTGTTATCGGGGGACAGTTGTTTGGTCTTCCTATCTCTCAGGTGCATGATGTTTTTGTGCCTGAGAAAGTGACGCATGTTCCGTTGGCCCCGCCTGAGGTTGAAGGTGTCTTGAACCTGCGCGGTCGCATCGTGACTGCCATCAACATGCGCCGCAAGCTGCACCTTAAGCCAAATGATGCTGATCAGGGGATGATGGCTGTTGGCATCGAATACAAAGGTGAGTCCTACGGCCTCGTGATTGATGCTGTAGGAGAGGTCCTTAATCTGCCGAAAAACGAGATGGAAGTGAACCCATCCAACCTTGACTTCCGTTGGGCCGAGATTTCCGGCGGCGTTCATCGTTTGGAGGGGCAGTTGATGGTCATTTTGGATGTCGACCGTCTGCTGAGCTCCCTGGTTGAACCTAAAGCTGCGTAAAGCATACCTTCGAAGCGAGAGAGCCAATTTAATGAAACAGTGTCTGGTTGTTGACGATTCCAGCGTAATCCGCAAAGTGGCCCGCCGCATTTTGGAGGACATTGGGTTTGCGATCACCGAGGCCGAAGATGGGCAGAAGGCACTTGATGCATGTAGAGCTTCAATGCCCGATGCTGTTCTTTTGGACTGGAATATGCCTGTCATGGACGGGTTAGAATTCTTAGCAAAGCTTCGTGAAGAAGAAGGTGGAAGAGAGCCGATCGTTGTGTTCTGTACAACAGAGAACGACGTCGCTCACATCACCAAAGCTATCCGTGCGGGCGCTAATGAATACATCATGAAACCGTTCGATCGGGAAATCCTATCCGCGAAATTTCAGGAAGTTGGATTGGTCTGAGAAATGAATATGGGTCGGATGGGCATGCATGCAAAAGTGGAGGAGCCAAAGACGGGTGAAACCGGACAATTGGCTCCTATCCGGGTCATGGTCGTAGACGACTCCGTGGTTATTCGTGGCTTATTCAGTCGATGGATCGAAGCTGATCCAGAACTTGAAGTGGTCGCAACCCATCGCAATGGCGAATTAGCGGTTAAAGATATTGAGCGCAGCAACCCTGATGTTGTGGTGTTGGATATTGAAATGCCGGTAATGGACGGTCTTACGGCTCTACCTAAATTACTAGATAAAAAGCGTGATCTTATCGTCGTTATGGCGTCTACACTGACGCGCCGAAATGCGGAAGTAAGCCTGAAGGCCCTTTCGCTTGGCGCGACAGATTATGTCGCTAAGCCGGAAACGACGAGCCAGACAGCAGGCGCAACTGAATTTCAGCGTGAGTTGCTGGAAAAGTTGCGTTTGATTGGACGTGGTGGGAAGCGCCGACAAAGAACGAAGCCTGCAGCTGAGCCAGTTCGCCGGATGCGTGCTGAGACGGTGAATGATCCGCATAAACGGCAGTCGGATGCGCCTGCTGAGCGTGTGGACAGTCGCACGGCGATGCAACGTTCCAGAAGGCGTGCCATTCAAGCGGGGGGAAACCAGAGTATTACGCTTCGGCCATACTCTTCGGTTGTTCCACGCGTGCTTGTGATTGGCAGCTCTACGGGTGGACCGCAGGCTTTGCAGCGCGTTCTGCTCGATGCGAAGGAGGGCCTATCGAAGGTTCCTGTGGTGATTACGCAGCATATGCCGCGTACATTCACGACAATCCTTGCAGAGCACTTGCACAAACAACTTCAGCTTCCATCCCGTGAAGCTGAGCATATGGATGTATTGAAGCCTGGGAATATTTATGTGGCCCCAGGAGGAATTCATTTAAAAATCGGCAAGCAGAACGGGCAGCCAGTTGCGCTGCTTGAAGACGGGGAACCTGTCAACTTTTGTAAGCCATCTGTGGATCCACTTTTTGAAAGTGCAGCCGAAGTTTACGGTACCGCCTGTTTGGCACTCGTTTTAACCGGTATGGGCAGTGACGGCGCGTACGGCGTCGATCTTATTGCCGGTAAGGGTGGAAGTGTAATTGCACAGGATGAGGCCTCCAGCGTTGTCTGGGGAATGCCAGGGGCTGCTGCCCGAACAGGGAATTGTAGCGGTATCGTGCCTCTCGATCAAATTGGTGCACAAGTCAAGCGTATCTTAAAAGGAGCCGCGCGATGATGACTTCTGAATATGATTTTCTGAAGAAATTTTTAAAATCCCGTAGCGGCCTCGTCCTATCCGATGAAAAGCAATATCTCGTCGAAAGCCGTTTGATGCCAGTTGCTCGTCGTCATTCTTTTAAAGGACTAAGTGAGCTCATTCTTGCTATTGGCAAGCCGGGTTCCATGTCCCTGCAGAGTGATGTGGTTGAAGCGATGACGACGAATGAGTCATTCTTCTTCCGAGATAAGACCCCGTTCGAGAACTTTCGTAATGTGATGCTGCCACATCTGTTGGACGCACGTAAAACACGTCGGAGTGCGCGGATCTGGTGTGCTGCAGCTTCTACAGGGCAGGAACCTTATTCTCTCAGCATGTACCTGAAAGAGGCGAGAGCCAAAATCGGTAATTTCCGCTTTGAGATTTTGGGGACTGACCTTTCGAGCGAAGTTCTGGAGAAGGCTCGCACTGGTATCTACAGCCAGTTTGAGGTTCAGCGGGGTCTGCCTATTCAGATGCTGCTGAAATACTTCTCTCAGCAGGGCGAATTGTGGCAGGTGGCTCCGGAAATCCGGGCGATGGTGCAGTGGCGTAAGCTAAACTTGCTTGAGAACTTTAGCCATCTTGGCGAGTTTGACGTTGTGTTTTGCCGGAACGTGCTGATCTATTTTGACCAACCGACCAAGATTGATGTGTTGAACCGCATCTATCGCCAGCTGCCAGATGATGGCTTCCTGGTTCTTGGTGCTGCGGAAACTGTTGTTGGACTGACCGATGGTTTTGAACCATATCCTGGTCTTCGCGGTGTTTACCGCAAAAAGCAGGCTGTTAGTCGTACGGCAACGCCTACAAAGAAATTGGGCAGAACTTTAGGTTCACCAATTCAGGCGTTGGCAGGTGGGTCCCGTTTCTGATCTGGACTTTGAGATTACAAGAAAATGAGAGGCCAGCATTTGCTGGCCTTTTTTTGTTTAGGCTTCTGGCTTTGAATGCTCAATGTGTCGGTCTGGGTTGTTGCTAATCACGTACAATTCAATTGAATTTTCTGCGGAAGATCTCAGAGTTAAGTGACGGGGGACTGGTATTTCTTTCTGGTCTTCAAACGGCTCGAATACATTGAGGAGGAGGCACTATGGGATCTCGTGGTATTTTTGATGTAAACCGACGAACAGCGTTGGCCTTAGGCGGAGTTGGCATATTGGCTGCTGGATTGTCGCCATCATCGGCTCACGCAGAGCTGCCTGTTGTTCCGGGAGACCAGTTTGCGCCCGCGACCGAATTTCAGCTCGGCGAATTCAAAGTGTTTGCGCTGTTGGACGGCAGCTTTATCTCAGAAGACCCTCAAAACATTTTTGGGATGGAGCAGAGCGCTGAGGTTTTTGAAAAAGCCAGCCGTGATCATTTTATTCGATCTGATAAGTTTCGTGGATTTTTCACACCGACCCTGGTGAATACCGGAGATCAGCTGGTTTTGTTTGATACCGGGCGTGGTGAGCTTTCTCAACCGGGCAGTGGAAATCTGCTCAAAGCTCTGGCGGGAATTGGCGTTCATCCTCGTGATATCGATGTTGTGGTGCTAACCCATATGCACGGCGATCATATTGGCGGCCTTATGCAAAACGGAGTGCCGACCTATTCCAATGCGCGGTATGTAACCAGCCCGATTGAATTTGAGTATTGGGAGAAGCTTGGACCTGGTGGAGGTGGCAGTGCGCAAGCATTTGCGCAGGATGTTTTGCCATTGAAGGATAAGTTCACTTTTATCAATCCAGGTGATGAAGTGGTTCCCGGCATTACTGCTGTGGAAGCTTTCGGCCACACTCCGGGCCATATGATTTATCTGGTGGAAGCGAATGGTAAAAAGCTGATGCTGACTGCCGATACCGCAAACCATTTTGTTTGGTCTGTGGCCTATCCTGATTGGCAGGTAGTTTTTGATATAGACAAAGCGAAAGCAGCTGAAACCCGCCGACGTGTCTTCACTCATTTGGCTGAAGAGCGAATTCCGTTTATTGGCTACCACATGCCTTATCCATCTCTTGGATATGTTGAAAAGGATGGCGATGGGTTCCGGTATGTTCCTGCGACCTATCAGTTGCAGCTTGGTCATGAAGACGAAGCCAATCCTCCCGAATAATAAGGGGTTTGTAAGAATATTGGCGGCGAGCTGTTCAGGCCCGTCGCAAGACCGATATCGCGACACCTCCCAGTACCATGAGTGTGGAGAGGATGAAGCGCAGATCTACGCTTTCTCCAAGAAACAGAATCCCACCTAATGTAGCGATAATTGGAACTGTCAGTTGAGCAACCGCTGCGATGCTGGTGTCGATCATGGGGATTATTGAATACCAAAGCGCATAGCCCAATCCCGATGTGATTGCTCCCGAGATAATCGCGAGAGTGATGCCCGCGCTTGTTGTTGGTGTCGTATCCGGAAACAGGAGGAGCGCAATTCCAACGATGGGAACTGCGAGTAGAAAGTTCACTCCAGTTTCTTTTAATGGGTCCTGCGCAGCTTTTCCGATAAGAGAGTAAATTCCCCAACCTATGGATGCAAAGGCCATCAGCCCTGCTCCTAATCCGTTTATTCCTGCGTTTGAGGGTGAAAGGAGGTACACAAGGCCGCTGAAAGCGAGGAGGGCGCCTATCCACTTTTGTGGTGTGAGGTTCTCTCTGCGCAAAATGGCTCCCGCAAACATCGTGATTTGCACCCCTCCAAATAACAGAAGAGCGCCAAAGCCGGCATCTAGCGAGATGTAAGCATGTGAAAAGCCAAGGATGTAGATGGCTAGGGCAAAAACGGCCCAAAGGTTGGGTTTGGAAAACAGCTTGGCATTTCGTTTGGTGACTAGGATGAGCATGAGGAGCGTAATCGCTCCTGCCAGAACGCGAATGCCAGCGAAAGTGGAAGGTCCGATTTCCCCGTCGGCTAATGCCAAACGGTTCAAAATTGAGTTGGCCGCAAATGCGAGCATGACGACGGATGTGAGAATAAAAAGGCGCATTTGCGCACCATCGCAACGATTGGCTGCCATTTGCAAAACACTTAGGCGTTATCTAACGGTGCGGGCATGTAGAATTAAACAAAAGAAAAGCCCCGCACGGCGATTTGCCAAGCGGGGCTTTTTTACTGAAACTGATAGAAAACCGGCTTGTTTAAGCCGCTTTCTCTTCTGGTTCCCGCAGAACGTATCCGCGACCCCATACTGTTTCGATGTAATTTTTGCCTGCTGTTGCAGAAGCGAGCTTCTTACGCAGCTTACAAATAAATACATCGATGATCTTGAGTTCTGGTTCGTCCATGCCACCGTAGAGGTGATTCAGGAACATTTCCTTGGTGAGGGTCGTGCCCTTTCGCAAGGAGAGAAGCTCAAGCATCTGATATTCTTTACCTGTCAGATGTACGCGCTGGCCACCAACTTCAACAGTTTTGGTGTCGAGGTTTACAGTAAGATCACCTGTCACAATGACTGACTGAGCATGACCTTTAGAGCGCCGCACAATTGCATGTATGCGGGCAATAAGCTCATCCTTGTGGAATGGCTTGGTCATGTAGTCATCGGCTCCAAAGCCGAGGCCACGTACTTTATCCTCAATGCCGGCCAGACCGGACAGAATAAGAATAGGTGTTTTAACCTTGGATACGCGCAGTGTGCGGAGTACCTCATAACCGGACATATCCGGCAGGTTTAGATCTAGCATGATAATATCATAATCATACAATTTGCCGAGGTCGATGCCTTCCTCGCCGAGATCTGTCGTGTAGACATTGAAATTCTCGGATTTCAGCATCAGTTCAATGCTCTGTGCAGTAGCACTATCGTCCTCGATCAACAATACACGCATGTTAATCCCCTCGTGTTGCCTTTCCTGGGCAGTCGCTCCGGCCCCAAAACACAAACCGTTGCGAAGGAATACTTTTAACCCAACTCACTTTAATAAGTTTATGGTTAACAGAACTCAAATCGCTACCGCAAGCGTTTTACTCTCACGTAGAACAGTCTTCTGGGTACAACCTAGAATTCTGGGCGTAACCTTTTCTGTTCAACACTCTGAGACCGGTTTGGCTTTCAATAGAATCAAGTGATACTGAAAGCCGTGTTGTGACGCTTCGTCTCCTTGAAAGGGCTGTACGCCATTCAAAGTCTCCCCAATAACATTAAGTAGAAGCGTAAACGATACGTTACCATCGACGAAAATGATTAATAGGGATTCTGTTTTGGACTCGCTTTTTGCAGAAATCGAATCATGCCTTCCAACCGAAATTTATGGGCGAGTAGAAGCAGTTAAGGGGCTTTTGATTGAAGTTGCAGGCCCCGTTTACGCCATGAGCGTTGGTGCACGTCTACTAATAGAAATAGGGGAGAACGTAGCGTCAATTCAAGCCGAAGTTGTCGGATTTCGATCCGGACATGCGCTTTGCATGCCATTTGGAGAGCTCAGCGGGGTGCGTCACGGCAGTAAAGCAAAGCTGATTTCACGCGACAGTATTGTTCATCCATCGAGCGGTTGGTTGGGGCGAGTTGTTAACGCTTTGGGTGAGCCGATTGATGGAAAAGGACCTCTTCCGTTCGGTTCGGCACCTCGAAAATTACGCGATTCACCACCTCCGGCTGCAGAAAGAGCGCGAGTCGGAGGCCCGATTGACCTGGGTGTGAGGGCGCTTAATAGTTTTGTAACGTGTTGTCAGGGGCAGCGCCTTGGTATTTTTGCCGGGTCTGGTGTCGGTAAATCCGTCCTGATGTCCATGCTTGCGCGCAATGCGGAAACCGAAGTGTCTATCATTGGGCTGATTGGGGAACGTGGGCGGGAAGTCCAGGAATTCATCGAGGATGACCTTGGTGAAGAGGGACTCGCCCGTTCTGTTGTTGTGGTGTCAACATCTGACGAGAGCGTTTTGATGCGGCGCGAGGCTGCATATCTGACGCTGACTCTCTCTGAGTACTTCAGAGATGAGGGCAAAAACGTTCTGTGCATGATGGATTCGGTGACCCGCTTTGCGATGGCGCAGCGCGAAATTGGCCTCTCCGTTGGCGAGCCTCCAACCTCCAAAGGGTACACACCTACCGTCTTTACTGAGTTGCCGAAACTTCTGGAGCGGGCGGGGCCGGGTGCTGTTGGCAAAGGGTCTGTGACTGCCCTGTTTACTGTGCTGGTTGAAGGCGACAACCATAATGAACCGGTTGCCGATGCCGTGCGCGGTATTCTGGATGGACACATTGTGATGGAACGGGCGATTGCTGAACGTGGCCGATACCCAGCGATCAACGTTTTAAAATCTATTTCACGCACCATGCCACGCTGTGTGCCTGATGAGGCGATGCCGATTCTGCGCCGTGCTAAGCAGCTGATGTCAGCCTATGCAGATATGGAAGAGTTGATCCGCCTTGGGGCTTACAAATCCGGTGCTGACCCGCTGGTTGATGAGGCTATTGCAAAAAATGACGCCTTGGAGACATATCTTGGGCAAATGAAGGGGGAAAAAACTACAATTGAAGAGGGATATTTCCTGCTTGCCAACCTTTTGGAAATGACTCAGGCGTAAGCTCGCTTTGGTAAAGGGAGTATTGCGTATGAAGAATCGTGAAGGCCTTTTGAAGTTGAAGAAGTTCAACGTCGATGAGAAGCGCCGTCAGGTGACACAAATCGAGACGATGTTGAACGATTTTGATCGAATGGCTCAAGATCTGGAAAACCAGATTGTTCAGGAACAAAAGCGTGTTGGCATTGATGATATTACACACTTTGCGTATCCGACATTCGCTCGAGCAGCTTCACAGCGCCGTGATAATCTGAAAAACTCAACCGAAGAGTTGAAGTCTCAGTTGTCGAAAGCACAAGATGAGCTGACTGATGCTGTTTCTGAGCTGAAGAAGATTGAGCTTATGGACGAACGGGATAAGGTGCGTCAGCGTGCTGCGATGGAAATTATCGAGCAGGAAAACATGGATGACATCGCCGGACGAATGGTTCGCCGCTAAATCTCCCTAGGATCTAACCGTTTGCAACCGCTGCATTGTGATGCAGTGGTCCAGCAAATTGTGGGTCCTGCTATTGGGCTTAACATCTTCATTATGTTTTATTAATTGCGCTGCGCCTGTTCGCGGCGGGCTTGCGCGTGGTTGCTTTCATTTTACCAATGTATATCTATAGGCTGTTGTGCTGTGGACCTGCCATTGTTCCGGGAGCCTAAATGCCTGTCTTTCTTGGTTTTCTCATTCCCATTGCCGCGTTTTCGTTTGGCCTTGGCTTAACCTTGCCTTTGCTGCGGATGGAGCGCCTGTATTTTTTGCAGGACACGCCCAGCCTGATTCAGATGATCAACGGGCTTTATGAGGATGGTGAACCAACAATTGCAGTGTTGGTGTTTGCGTTTTCTGTTGTGCTTCCAGCCCTGAAGATCCTCGTTCTTGGGATTTCTGCTCTGCATCCTTCCTCAGTTAAATGGCTGATGACCCTCAGCTACCTGGGGAAGTGGTCCATGATGGACGTGATGTTGGTGGCGCTTGTGATTTTTGCAGCCAAAACCAGCGGGCTTGCCAGCGCTCAGGTTCTCCCCGGCCTGTGGTTTTATGCGGTAGCGACGCTTTCAACGGCAATCGCAGCTTTTATGGTGAGCCGTACCGCAAGCTAACACTGAGGATAAAGCTTATCTGCTGTGAGCCTTTGATCACGCAGGGTCATTTGTTGTTTGTCTTCATTGCTTCTTCTCGTTTATGGTGTACTGAGGTTTTATTCGTTCAATTTTGCTGATCTAATTCTTGGTGTTCAATGTTTCTTCGATTTTTTCTTGCAGCTTTCGCTACATTTTTTCTTAGCTTTGCTAGTGGTGCATTTGCGCAGGATTCCTCCTCTGCTGCGGCAGAGAGTGCGGACCTGCAACAGGCCAGGCAAGCGCTGATCAAAGTTCTTGAAGATCCTAAGGGCCGGGATGCGCTCATCAAAATATTGCAGGAGGAGCAAAGCAAAGGGTCGTCCTCTGCTACGGCCGCCAGCGCAGGGAGTGCTGCAACAAATGCCGATGCGGAGGCAACAGTTGCTGCGCAGATTGGCGGTTCCGTTCAAGGGTTTGCTACCAGCCTTTATGAATTTAGCCAGCTTATTGTCTCGGGGCTTTCCGGGTATAAAGATCTTTTGGATGACAAAACGGGCGTGGATCAGGCGCGATTGTGGGACGGGGTGTTCAGCATCATTCGCGTCCTGTTGCCTGCTTACATAGTACTAGTGGTTTTGCATAGAATTTCAGTGGCTTATATCAGCCGCCAAGAGAAGGATATAGGCCGCCAGACTCTCGCCTACCGCGTTGGGCTGCTGGCTGTTACCTCTGCCTTTGATGCGATTTTTGTCAGCATTGGCGCTGGCATCGGCTATCTTTCCGCCTACATATTTTCGACGGATCCGACGGTGCAAAGCATCAATAATGTGGAGATGTTTGCGATCAACGCCTTCTTCCTGATTGAGATTGCTCGGGTTGTTATCAGGTTTGTGTTTGCACCCCATCGTACAGCGTTCCGTTTGCTTCCCTTCTCAGACAAGGAGGCCGTGTATTGGGCACGGCATCTGATCTTGATCGTAGGTATTCTCGGGTTTGGTGTTCGGTTGGCCGTGCCGATGGTTGGTGTAAATTTCTCAGCGCAACTGGCTGGCAGTGTTCGTGTCACCATTGTGCTGGTGTGCATCATTTACCTCATCACCATTATTTTGCGGTCGCGGATTCGGGTGCGTGATGAAATTCGCAGATACGCAGAAACCTTTGTTGGCTCGCACTTCTCTGTTCAACTGTTCAAAGGCTTAGGCCACATCTGGCATTTGCTCGCGCTTGCTTATGTGTTGGCGATGATGGTTGCGTGGATCCGCAAACCACTGGATGCGGTGAGTTATATTGCCGAGGCAAGTGGTGCGTCCTTGCTTGTCATCTTTATTGGGCTGGCCCTGATGATGATGTTGACGCAGGTCATCCGCAAAGGCGTCGATCTTCATGATTCACTAGATCATGTGTTGCCTACCTTTGAGACCCGTCTGAATTCTTTCATGCCGTCAGTTTGCATGGTGCTGCGCGTTGTTGTTGGGTTAAGTGTCATTGTTGGTGTTCTGGAAGTTTGGGGTATAGGCAACTTCTGGCACTGGATCTGGACCGGACAGGGAGCTAATTTTGCAAATACGCTCATGTCCGCGCTCATCGTCATCATCATTGGTTTTGCGTTGTGGCTGACCATCATGTCCTGGGTCGATCTTCGTATTCTGGAACGTGAAGGCAAAACTGTTTCGAGCCGGACCAAGACGCTGTTCAAGCTGTTCAGCAACGTCATTTCAATATTGATGATTGTGATGTTCTCTTTGTTGGCGCTCTCAGAACTCGGTATTCAGATCGCCCCCTTGATCGCTGGTGCCGGTGTCATTGGCTTGGCGGTTTCATTCGGTTCGCAAAAGCTGGTTCAAGATGTCATTACCGGTGCCTTCATCCAGCTTGAAAATGCGATGAATGAAGGGGACTTTGTGGAGGTTGGCGGTATTAGCGGAACTGTGGAACGTTTGAGTATTCGCAGCGTATGCCTGCGTGATCTTTCCGGTACCTCCCACATTATTCCGTTTTCCTCTGTCAGCAGCGTTTCCAACTCAACCAAGGACTTTAGCTACGCCGTATCGGTTATGGGTGTTGGCTATGACACTGACATTGAGATGGCTAAAGACGCGATGCAGGAAGCATTCCGCCGTTTGAAAGAAACACCGCACAGTGTTGCGATGCTTGGCGACCTGGAAATGCATGGGGTGACCGCGTTTGGTGATTCTGCCATCAACATCCGGGCCCGTGTCAAAACAATGCCGGGCAGCCAGTGGGCGATTGGTCGGGCTTATAATGAGTTTCTCAAGAGTGTGTTTGATGAACGCAGCATTGAGATACCATTCCCGCAAGTCACATATCATGTTGCAGCGGATAGTCAGCCAGAGGACGTTCCTCAGGTGGAGAAAAAGCCTGCAAGTAACAAAGTTAGAAACTCAAAAACTGGTGGGGCAGATGATCCTGAAAGCTCCTCATCTGAAGACGGGCAGGGGTAATGTGATCTGAATCTAATTGATTAGCTGAGACTTGATGGTTTTGGTTTCGTTTGAAAAAAGCGTGTCCGTCTTTGAAACGGATGCGCTTTTTTTTGTGTTGGACGACGTTAAACGAATTGAGGAGAAAGATGAGGTAATCGGCGGTTTGTTCCTCTTGCTTGTGGGAGTTTCGTCTTAATACCTATATTAGCCGGTGGGTTTCGTTGACTTTCGAAAATATTCGAATAGGTTCGGCATATTGGCTGTGCGTGCTTCCACGGATAAATTTGCGAGAGCCACGAGATTGAGGGGCGAGGCCATGAGTAAGAGCTATGATCTATTTATCATAGGGGGCGGGATCAACGGCTGCGGAATCGCACGTGACGCCGCAGGGCGCGGATTATCGGTTTTCCTCGCTGAGAAAGCAGATTTTGCAAGCGCGACCTCTTCTGCTTCGACCAAACTGATCCATGGTGGATTGCGGTACCTTGAATATTATGAGTTTCGTTTGGTGCGGGAGGCTTTGAAAGAACGTGAAGTTCTTTTGAATATGGCGCCTCATATCATCTGGCCGCTGCGCTTCATTCTTCCGCATCACAAGGGTTTGCGCCCGGCTTGGTTCCTGCGTCTTGGCTTGTTTATGTACGATCATCTGGGTGGTCGTAAGATTTTGCCCGCAACCAAGACTGTTCCATTGGATCGCGCGCCGTTCAATGATGGCTTGAAGTCGCTCTTTACCCGTGGGTTTGAATACTCTGATTGTTGGGTGAATGATGCGCGGCTCGTTGTGTTGAACGCACGTGACGCTGCTGCTCGTGGAGCTGATATTCACCGGAATACGGAAGTCATTCGGGCGTCTCGCGGTGAAAATGGCTGGGACGTGGAAATTCGGGATACGCAAAGTGGGCGAACGGACGTGATTCACGCGCACGCGCTTGTTAATGCTGCTGGTCCGTGGGTGAGCTCCGTTTTGAAAGGCGCGATTGGTCTCAACAGTCAGGCTAATGTTCGTCTGGTGAAAGGAAGCCACATCATTGTGCCGAAGATGTTTGGACATGACCGCAACTTCATTTTCCAGAATTCTGATGGGCGGATCGTTTTTGCGATCCCTTATGAAGATGAGTTCACACTCATTGGCACGACTGATGTTGATTATCAGGGTAACCCTGCCGATGTTTCATGTTCTGAGGACGAAGTTTCTTATCTCTGCACTGCAGTGAGTGAGTATTTCTCCAAGGCTGTAACGCCAGACATGGTGGTTCGCACTTACTCAGGTGTTCGTCCGCTTTATGATGATGGTGCAAGTGATGCGCGTGCTGCAACCCGCGATTATGTTTTGGAAATGGATGAAGGCGAAAATACGCCGCCGCTGCTGAGCGTATTTGGTGGCAAGATCACAACCTATCGTCGCCTTGCAGAACATGCGCTTGAAAAACTTTCTGCCTATTTGCCTGCTGCTGGCAAAAAATCCAGCTGGACCAAAGATAGTATTCTTCCCGGTGGGGACTTTGCTCCAAGCGAATTTGAAAGCAAGGTTGCAGCTCTGTGTTCAAGTTATCCGTTTATTGAACTCGGCCATGCGCATCGGTTGGTCCGAGCATATGGCACGGATGCTGTGAGAATTCTGGGTTACGCGAAGAACTCTGCGGAACTTGGCTCGCACATTGGTGGCGACCTTTATGGTTGTGAAGTCAATTGGCTGATTGAGCAGGAATGGGCTGTCACTGCGGATGATATTTTATGGCGGCGTTCCAAGCTGGGCCTACATTTGCCAAAAGAAGCGACACGTGTGCTGGATCACTATCTTGCCAGTTACTTTGAAGCAAACCGCCTTGTCGGTTAGGTTATAGAGCGCGGCCCGCATTGTGTTGGGCTGAGCTTTTTGCATGAAAGCGGTTGCACTCCCTGTGGTTTATGCAAGCCGGTTTGGAGCTTGGCTCTGCACGTGTTCTGGTTTGAAATTGAGATCTAAATTTCGGGCATATGCTCTCTCATCTCTCTTTTGTTCCCAAAGGTTGGTCTGGGCCTGCGATATTTGGTAAGGACATTGGGAGAAAATTATTGATTATGACTCGGGGTTCTTCAAACGGATGTGACGGCTCTGAGCAGTTTAGGATGTTGAAGAGGTCAATCCTCTTCTGGGGAGGAATATAGAATGACAGGTTGGGTGCTCTCCATTGATCAGGGGACGACTTCCACGCGGGCGATTGTTTTCAATGATGAGTTTGAAATCGCAGGCGCAGGACAGCGTGAATTCCCGCAGCATTTTCCGCATGAAGGCTGGGTTGAGCATGACCCTGAGGATTTGTGGAGCACGACTGTTGAGACCTGTCGGGAAGCATTGTCTTCCGCAAACATAACTGCAAGCGAGATTATTGCCGTTGGCATTACCAACCAGCGTGAGACGACCCTTATTTGGGATCGGAAAACCGGTGAGCCTGTTTACAAAGCGATAGTCTGGCAGGACCGCCGAACTTCGGCTTTTTGTAGTGCCCTGAAAGCGGCGGGGCATGAAGAGACAATTACCCGCAAGACGGGCCTGTTGTTGGATCCTTACTTCTCCGGTACAAAGGTTTCGTGGATTCTCGATAATGTTGAAGGTGTGCGGGCGCGTGCAGAAGCTGGTGATCTGGCGTTCGGGACCGTCGACACCTGGTTGATCTGGCGTCTGACTGGCGGTAAATCCCATGTTACCGATGCAACGAATGCCTCTCGCACATTGCTTTACAACATTGCGGAGAATTGCTGGGATGAGGAGCTGTTGGCGCTTCTGAATATTCCAGCATCGCTGCTTCCTGATGTGAAGGATTGTGCTGATGATTTCGGTATGATTACGGCTGACCTGTTTGGTGCGGAGCTGCCAATCTACGGTGTGGCTGGTGATCAGCAAGCTGCGGCCATGGGGCAGGCGTGCTTTAAGCAGGGGATGGTTAAATCCACATATGGCACGGGTTGTTTTGCGTTGCTCAATACGGGTGAGGAGCTGGTTTATTCCAGAAACCGTCTGCTCTCCACTATTGCTTATCGCCTGAATGGGAAGACAACATACGCGCTGGAAGGCTCTATCTTTATTGCCGGTGCCGCAGTTCAATGGCTTCGCGATGGGTTGAAGATCATCGACAATGCCGCTCAGACGCAGCTAATGGCAGAAAATGCTGACCCGGAAAGTCATGTGTATCTGGTTCCAGCGTTTGTTGGTCTGGGTGCGCCCTATTGGGATCCGGAAGCGCGCGCTGCGATTTTCGGCATGACCCGTTCCACAGGCCGGGATGAGATTGCCCGCGCTGCGCTGGAAAGCGTTGGTTACCAGACAGTCGACCTGATCAACTCGAAATCCTCCGATATGGGGTCTCCGCTGACCGGAGATACCGTCCTGCGCGTTGATGGCGGTATGGTTGCTTCTGACTGGACCATGCAGTTTCTCGCGGACATTCTTGGCCGTCCGGTGGATCGACCCGTGGTTCAAGAGACCACAGCGCTCGGTGTTGCGTGGCTTGCGGGCATGAAAGCTGGCGTCTGGCCGGACATGGATGAATTCTCCAAACGTTGGCATCTGGACGCACGTTTTGAACCGCAGATGGGCGAGGAGGAACGCAATAAACGGCTTTCCGGCTGGCACGATGCGGTCTCCCGGACGAGGTCTCAGGTCTCTTAGCCCTTATGATTTGAGTTGCAGAGGGCGTTTTAATGCTCTCCGCACACTTTCCCAAGCGCTAGTAACCTACTGGTTTTATTGCTTTCTCACTGAATTAGGTGAATTACCACTCATCAGATATATCACAGAGTTGACGAGGGCCTACTTCGTGTTCATACTATCTGTAATATATCACAAGTGAGGACGATCTTATGTGGACTGGTGTTTACCCGGCTGTCACAACAAAATTTACAGAAAATGACACTCTGGATGTAGCTGAGATGGAGCGTTGCTTTCAGCTGCAGATGGATGCTGGTTGCGATGGCATCATTACCTGTGGGTCTCTCGGCGAGGCGATGACGCTGGAGCCTGAAGAGAAAATTGAGATCTTACAGATTGCAAAGCGGATCTGTGGTTCCAAGCATGTCATCATGACCATTTGCGAAAGCTCCACGCGCCGCGCAGAAAAAGCTGCTGCTGATGCCGCCGCCGCTGGTGCTAATGGCCTGATGGTTCTGCCGGGTGTTCCTTACCGTTCTGCGCCGCATGAAACTGTTGCACACATCAAAGCCGTCACCAAGGCTGGCGGTGTTCCGGTGATGGTTTATAACAACCCGGTTGCTTACGGGGTTGATGTGACGTTGGACATGTTTGCAGAGTTAGCTGATGAACCGTTGATTGTTGCAATGAAAGAATCCACGGACGATATCCGCCGCGCCACCGAAGTCTTCAATCGTTTCGGTAATCGTTTTGCGGTGCTGACAGGCGTGGACAATCTGGCTTACGAGAGCCTTGTGATGGGTGTTGATGGTTGGGTCGCGGGTCTTGTTGTTGCCTTCCCGCGTGAAACTGTTGCGATCTATCAGTTGACCAAAGCTGGTCGTCATGATGAAGTGCGTGCCATCTACCGTTGGTTCCGTCCGCTGCTGGACCTCGATGTTTCCACCAATCTAGTCCAAAATATTAAGTTGGCAGAGATGGTTGCAATAGGCTCTAATGATCGTGTTCGCGCACCTCGGTTGCCACTTTCCGGTGCTGAGCGCGCGCGGGTGATCAAGGTGGTGGAAGATGCGATTGCATGCCGCCCGGAACTGCCGGAGCTTAAAGAGCTATGCGACACATCCATGTGATAGGGGCCGGGGTTGTTGGTCTTGCAACAGCCCTTCGCCTTCAGCAAGAGGGTAACAGCGTTGCTCTGATTGATCGCAATGGTCCTGGTGAAATGGCTAGCCGTGGAAACGCGGCTGGTATCGCATGGACTGACGTGACGCCTCTTGCTTCCAAAGACATCTGGAAGAAGATACCGAGCTGGTTGTTAGACCCGCTCGGGCCTTTATCCGTTCGCCCAGGTTATGCGTTGCAAATATTGCCCTGGATGGCTCAGTTTTGCCGCGCCGCGTTACCAGATCGGTTGAAGCTGAGCGTCGCGGGCAAAGCGGCTATAAACAAAGCGGCTCTACCTGCGTGGGAGCGGATGTGGCAAGCCAGCGGCACGCGTGAGCATGTTTATTTGCGTGGCTGTATTGATGTCTATGACAATGCCAGACAAATTGACGATGCAAAACCATTTTGGCAAGAACAGCGCGGACATGGCATTGAAGTTGAAGAGCTTTCTGGCGATCAGATAAGAGAGCTGGAGCCGGACCTTGCTGGTAATGTTGTTGGCGGCGCATTGGTGCCGGGCTGGATGACTGTTGATGACCCGCATGCTTTGTGCTTGAGCATGGCAGAGGCTTTTGCGCGAAACGGCGGCAAAATCATTAAAAGCTCAGTTTCTGCTGTTAAGCCTCGGGGCGATCACGTGGTGCTCCATCTTGAAGATGGTGAGCAGATCATAAGTGATCATGCCATCGTCGCCTGCGGTGCGTGGTCCAAAGAACTGGCCGGTCAACTCGGAGACCGTGTGCCGTTAGAGACGGAACGTGGCTATAACACCACTTTTACGGATCCGAATGTTTCCCTTAAACATGCTGTCATGCTGCCAGGCCTTGGCTTTGCCGTAACCCAGTTGTCGACTGGCCTTCGTATTGGTGGTGCTGTTGAATTTGGTGGGTTGAAACTTGACCCCAACTGGAAACGGGCGGATGTGATGGCAGAAAAAGCAGCTCGTATTTTGCCCGGCCTAAACCGGGCAAATGGCACCCGCTGGATGGGACATCGGCCCTCACTGCCCGATACGTTGCCTGTCATTGGTTCTTCGCGTGTGAGCAAACGGGTTACTTATGCTTTTGGACATGGTCATCATGGATTGACACAGGCTGCTATTACGGCAGAGCTTGTTGCTGACATTGTTCAGGGCGCGTGTCCTAAGCTTGATATTTCGCTTTATAGCGCCCAACGGTTTTAAAGAGCATTCTGTTTAGGTGGGGAGGGTCGCCTGCGCAGGATGTTGGTGCTGTGTTTACGTCATGGAATGAGGGGAGGGGATCTTGGTCTCCAAGAGTTTTTTTTGCGTGGATGGGCATACCTGCGGCAACCCTGTGCGTTTGGTAGCAGGAGGAGTGCCGGCACTTCGCGGAGCCGATATGCTGGAGCGACGGGCGGATTTTTTAAAGCGTTATGACTGGATCCGGACTGGACTGATGTTTGAACCGCGCGGCCATGACATGATGTCTGGCTCCATGTTGTTGCCTCCGACGCGGCCTGATTGTGATGTCGCAGTTTTGTTTATTGAAACTTCGGGTTGCTTGCCGATGTGTGGGCATGGAGCGATAGGCACGATTACCATGGCATTGGAAGAAGGGCTGATAGTGCCACGTGAGCCCGGTAAAGTTTATATGGAAACCCCTGCTGGTTTGGTTGTTGCAGAATACTTTGAAAAAGATGGGTATGTTGAAAGTGTACGCCTGACGAATGTGCCGAGCTATTTGGCAGAGGAGGGTTTGACTGTTGATTTGCCCGGTGTTGGTGAAATAAGTGTAGACGTTGCATACGGTGGGAATTTTTACGCAATCGTGGAGACTCAGGAGAACTTTCCTGGGCTAGAGAATGTTGACGTTTCACAGTTGTTGGAATGGAGCCCGAAGCTACGATCCGCTCTCAATGCCAAATACAGTATTATCCATGCAGAAGATGAGCGAATTAATGGAATAAGCCATATCCAGTGGACCGGTAAACCGAGCTCTGTCGCTGCTGATCGTAGAAATGCAGTTTTCTATGGAGACAATGCGCTGGACCGCAGTCCATGTGGAACAGGAACGTCTGCCCGACTTGCGCACCTTTACGCCAAAGGGGAACTCAAGGTTGGTGATATGATGCGCCATGAATCCATTATTGGTTCTGTCTTCACCGGTGGGGTAAAAGAGGCGGTTAAGGTTGGTTTACACGATGGCATTATTCCAACCATAGAAGGTTGGGCACGCAAAACGGGTTACAACACTCTGTTTCTGGATGAGCGCGACCCCTATATGACCGGCTTTCAACTTGCTGCAGATGGTGTGAAGCTTTTTCCGGATAAGGGTTCTTATTGCTAGCTCTAGAAACAAGTGTCTCCTTTCTATATCGACTTACCTTAACGTAATAGCTTCCTGTTAGGTGTGAAGGGTGCAAACCCCTTACGACTGACTTGGAAGGATAGCGATTTCATGATCGATATGTTTATCGTCGCAGGATATCTGGTTGCTATCTTGATTGTGGGGCTGTGGGGTGGACGTGTTCAAAAGGGACTAAAAGATTATGCCACTGCAGGGCGAGAGTTTGGATCTCTCGTAATTTTTGCGACTATGTCGGCTTCGTTCATTGGAGGTGGGTTTTCTACTGGTAACGCTGAAAAAGTCTTTATCTACGGCATTGCTAACATTGTAGCGTTGTGGGGATTTAGCTTCAAAGAAATCTTAGTCGCCGTATATATTGCTCCCAAAATGGACGTATTTCCTTCTGCTGTTTCTGTAGGCGATGTTATGTCGGCGGCTTATGGAAAAGTGGCGCGTATTATCACCGGTGTCTGCGGCGTGATGCTGTGTTGTGGGATTGTTGGCGCGCAAGTCGGGGCAATTGGTGTTGTTTTTAATGTATTTTTCGGCTTAGATCGTTACTGGGGCATCGTGATCGGATGCGGAACTGTCATCATTTACACGACACTAGGTGGTATGCGAGCTGTCGTTTACACGGATGTTGTTCAGTTTGTAATTCTTGCGATTGGCATGCCGCTGGTTTTGATTTTTGGCGTCTATCATGTTGGTGGGCTTGAGGCTCTTTATAATGCGGTACCTGCTGACCGGTTAACTTTGCCAGGGCCTGACTTTGGATGGATTGGACTTATCGGGTTGATCCTAGTGTTTATGTTTGGTGAGACGCTGGTGCCACCTTACATGCAACGTCTTCTTGCTGGGAAAACTGCAAAGGCTGCAGCTCGAGGGACCTTATATTCTGGTCTTTTCTCTTTCTTGTTTTTCGCAATAACAGGAGCAATTGGTTTGGTTGCACTTGCAATGGCGCCAGACCTTAATCCAAATAACGCAATGCCCTATGTTATTATGATGGTGCTTCCTCCCGTATTGAAAGGTCTTGTTTTTTCCGGGGTGATCGCCATCGTCATGTCTTCTGCTGATTCATATCTTAATTCAGCGAGTATTGCTTTTGTGAATGACATTGTTCTTCCTCTTCGCTCCAGGGCGATTAAGGAGGAGACGCTCCTTTTTATTGCGAAAATTGTTACGTTGTGTGTGGGGTTACTTTCCATACTGTTTGCAGTCTCAATCGAGAGCATTCTGGATATTTTAATATACGCCTATAACTACTGGGCTCCTATCCTGCTGGTTCCATTGGTAAGTGCAATTTATGGCCTGCGGAAAGGGACGGTGCCATTTCTTGGCGGTGCTGTCGCTGGTGTGCTTGTTACTTTGTTATGGCAAACTGTGTTGGACAGCCCGGGTGAAATCCCAGGGCTCGTCATTGGTGTGCTGGTGAACTTGTTGGTTTTCTGCTTAGTCCCGAAAAGCAGTATTTGGATTAAAGAGCAAACTGAATAGGCAGGTTTCCTAGGAGAAAATTGTTTATTGTCAATTTCCCGGTCAACGGCTTGTGAAGTGCTGTTGTCTTGCTTTGCTTTCTGTGTCGGTTAGCGTGGGTGCGTTGTTCATCTGGAGGTAGGCATGCGCATTATTGGAATCATATTGATGGCGACAATCTTTGCATCCACTGCATATGCTGGCGAGGCAGATGTTGTTGGAGTGGACGTTCGCAAAGAGAGTGCCGGTACTTACAGATTTGATGTGGCTGTTAAACATGCAGATGAAGGTTGGGATCACTATGCTGATGCATGGGAGGTACTTGGCGCTGATGGCACCATTATAGCCGTGCGAGTATTGGCCCACCCACATGTCAATGAACAGCCGTTTACTCGTACTCTGAGCGGTGTAAAAATTCCCGAGGGCATTGATACGGTTACCATACGCGCTAAAGACAGCGTGCATGGATATGGAGGTAAAGAGATCAGTGTTGTTTTACCGTAATTTCTTTCTCTGCTTGTGTTTGTTCTTATTTATGTTTGTGTTGTGAGTTTGCGTAGACGGGCTCTGCCTTAAGGGGCCGTTTGTTTTCGTTATTCTGTTTTCAAAGAGCTGGGCTTTGCGCCGCAATGGATGTCTGAGTGGGTTATGCACTGACGATGAGAGGATGGAACAGTTTTTGATCTTGATCCATTCCCGTAATGTTCTTCCTGAGTTTGTTTTGGCTGAGGTTTGTTGGTGAGAACGAGGTGCTGAAAAGGCGCTGATCGATATTGCGGGCTTGCTCTAACGATCTTGGCTCGTTGTAAGATGATCCCGATGGTTGGTTGTGTTTGGAGTAGAATGCGGAATAGGCGTATTGAGCAGACTGGCCGAGCGCGGGCATAGATATGTATTGGTGAGGGGACAACTTAGCTGTCGGCTTGCGCGCCTGTAGTGACGGTTTTCGCGTCTTATGCTATGATCTGAACATAAGAACGCGGATTTGACATAAAACACGCATGGCTTTGCGTTTAGGATGCAAATGATTGTTTGAGAGTTGCGGATTATTCTGGACCGTGTTTTTTGGCTCACCGCTCACCGCTCACCGCTCACCGCTCACCGCTCACCGCTCACCGCTCACCGCTCAATGTTTTGGTAGGTTATTGGATCGACATTGGTGATGTATTAGAGGGTTGTATTTACTCATTGTTATGGGTGTAGGGAGTGTCTTGCTAGACTGGGCGCGTGAAGTGTTTGATGAAGTTGGCAAATACACGTCTCTGTGCAAATTGAGTATTTGTTAGGGTTTGGGTTGGAACTGGGATTTTGTTGTGCTGTTA
>NZ_FNLB01000006.1:4322500-4510000 GCF_900104145.1 Pseudovibrio sp. Tun.PSC04-5.I4
TGCTGGATGTTTATTTCAGCAACCCGGATTGGCTCGCGTTTACACTTTCCGCTTTGTTTGTCGGCTTGTTTGGGCTTCTGCTGGCTGTTTCTACTAATAATTATAAACTGACGCATCTGAGTATCCGCCAAGCGTTTCTGCTTACAACGGCCTCGTGGATCGCTATGCCCATCTGTGGGGCACTGCCATTCCTGAGCCTTGGTATTGGCTTTGAGGATGCGTTTTTTGAGAGCGTTTCTGGATTCACGACAACAGGCTCAACTGTACTTATCGGCCTTGATGGCATGCCACCCGGTTTGCTGTTCTGGCGATCTTTGACACAATGGATTGGCGGAGTTGGAATTATTGTGATGGCTATCCTGCTGATGCCATTGCTGCGCATTGGTGGAATGCAATTGTTCCGGACTGAAAGCTCAGATCGCGGTGAGAAGATCGTGGCACGTGCAACAGATCTGACACGCCTTATTGGCGGTATCTATATACTCCTTACCTTGGCTTGTACCGTCCTTTACATTTTTGCAGGCATGACGCCGTTTGATGCACTCAATCATGCGATGACAACTCTGTCTTCCGGTGGGTTCTCAACACACGATGCGTCCTTTGCTTATTTCGACAGCGTTGCTGCGCAGTGGGTGGCTGTTGTTTTTATGCTGGCATCTGGCTTGCCGTTTGTGGTGCTTATCAAGGCGTTGACAAAGAACCCGAAAGCCTTGTTGGAAGATCCTCAAGCGCGCGTATTCCTATACCTGATCATCGTTCTTTCCAGTGTGACTGCGCTGTATCTTGGGGTCGAGAATAAATTTCCGTTTGGGCGTGCTGTTGTGGAAGCCTCATTTGTGGTGATTTCCATCATTACAACAACAGGCTATGGGCTGGGTGATTACACAGCGTGGGGCCCGCCGATGATGGGGTTCTTCCTGATGCTGACCTTTATTGGTGGGTGCACGGGGTCTACCAGTGGTGGGATTAAGATCTTCCGCTTCATCGTCTTTTTCGGCACAGTGCGTGCTTATATGAACAAGATGATCCGGCCAGACCAGGTTGTGCCGGTTCGCTATGGCGACACGAAAATCACGCCAGATCTTGCGTTTTCCGTCCTTGCCTTTCTCGTCGTTTACATGGCGACGGTGGGCATCATTACGGTCATCCTTGGTGGCCTTGGATTGGACCTTGTGACGGCGATGAGCGCAGCAACTACAGCAATCTCAAACGTGGGTCCTGGATTGGGTGACATTATTGGGCCAGTTGGCAACTTTGCTGACCTTCCAAGCAGTGCGAAGATAGTTTTGTCTGGAGCAATGTTACTGGGAAGACTTGAGCTGTTTACAGTGCTTGTGCTGTTTAATCCTGCTTTCTGGCGATAACGCTGCGTTCGCGGGTTCTCTCTCGCTGCAAATCTTCAATTCCGCATGCATTCTCTTTGAGTGAATAGGTAATTGACCGATTTAATCAATTGCCAGATATCTGCAATTAGCCTAAAACCTGTATCTTATTGAGCTTGTGAGCATACCGTTCTGGTCACGTCCTAACCGGGGCAATTTATGACTAACGGGCGAACAAAATGATGTTTGACGTCGGCGGTATTGATGTTGGTTTCCTTACGACCGGTTTTAAGTGTGCTTGGGTATCTTTATGTCGGCCTTGCGGCGGCAATGTTGATCCCGGCTTTAGTTGATGTTGTTTCTCGAAATGCTGATTGGCAGGCTTTTGTTCTTTCTGCTTTAATCACCGGCCTCTTTGGAATGCTGCTCATCGTTGCTATGGGCGGCGCCTTGCGTGATGGCCTTGATACGCGGCAGACATTTATCCTGACGACATTGTGCTGGGTGAGTTTGCCCGCGTTTGGAGCGCTCCCTTTTCTCTGGCTTGGTGTCGCTTATGTAGACGCTGCGTTTGAAGCTGTTTCGGGGTTTACAACGACGGGATCGACGGTCTTATCCGGCCTCGATTCTCTTCCGCCGGGCTTGTTGGTCTGGCGTTCGCTGATGCAGTGGATGGGCGGTGTTGGGATTGTCGTTATGGCGATTGTTCTTTTGCCGTTTTTGCGCATCGGTGGAATGCAACTTTTCCAAACTGAGAGCTCTGATCAGAGTGAAAAGATCGTAGGCCGTTCCATTGAGCTTATCCGTCTGATTGGTTTGACATATTTGTTTCTGACCAGCCTATGCATTATGTTCTTCTGGTTTTCTGGAATGACCATGTTTGATGCGTTTAATCATGGTCTCACAACAATTGCGACCGGCGGGTATTCCACCCATGATGACTCGTTTGGTTATTTCACCAATCCGGTGACCGGTTGGATTGCCATTGTCTTTATGGTCATTGGGTCTTTGCCGTTTGTTTTGATCATTCAAGCATTGCGCGGTCAGCCTTTGTTGTTGTGGCGAGATCCGCAAGTGCGGTCTTTCCTGTGGTTGATTGGTGTTATTTCCATTGCTCTGACGATCTACCTCGGGGCGTCTGGCAATGCAGATAGCTTTGGCAGTGCTGTTTTACAGTCTACGTTCAATGTGATTTCGGTTGTAACCGGCACGGGCTATGCCATGGGGGATTACACTTCGTGGGGTGCTCCAGTTATTGGCCTCGCGTTCCTGCTTAAGTTCGTTGGTGGGTGTACTGGGTCGACAACGGGCGGCATTAAAATCTTCCGCTTCCTCGTCTTCTTTGGAACCGTCATTGCGCATATGCGCCGGATGGTGCGTCCTAACCGCGTTATCTCTGTGACCTACGGAAACACGCACCTGACGCCTGAGCTGACCTTCTCGGTTTTGGCGTTTTTGGTGGTTTACATTGGCACCGTTGGTATTCTGACGTTGATCTTGTCCCTGTTCCATCTGGATCTTGTGACGGCAGTATCTGCTGCTGCGACATCCGTTGGTAATGTTGGCCCGGGTCTTGGAACGATGATCGGTCCTGCTGGCAACTTTGCTCCGCTTCCTGATCCGGTTAAGTGGATCCTATGTGTTGCTATGCTGATGGGCCGGTTGGAGTTGTTTACCGTTCTTATTCTTCTGGATCCGGATTTCTGGTCCAAATAATCAAACTAGAGTGGAGTGATCGCCATGCGATTTGAAAGTCAGTTGCTTACTGGCCGTCTGGTGAAGCGCTATAAGCGGTTTCTGTCCGATATTATTCTGGATGGGAGTGGTGAAGAGGTGATCGCTCATGTGGCCAACTCTGGTTCTATGATGGGGTTGAAGGATGAGGGGCTCAAAGTGTGGGTTTCTCCCTCCAACAATCCTAAACGTAAGCTGAAGTACTCTTGGGAAATGCTGGAAGTGGGTGGTGCTATGGTTGGCATCAACACCAGTAGACCTAACAAGTTAGTTGAAGAAGCAATTGAGGCTGGTCGCATTCCTGAGTTGACTGGCTATGAGACACTGCGGCGTGAAGTGAAGTATGGCCAGAATTCCCGCATTGATATTTTGCTGGAAGGGCCGAATGATCAGCTCACTTACGTTGAAGTGAAGAATGTAACACTTGCGCGGCAGCAGGGTATTGCTGAGTTCCCTGATGCAGTGACAGCGCGCGGGGCAAAGCATTTGGTTGAGCTTGGGGATATGGTCAAGGAAGGGCATCGTTCTGCAATGGTGTTTCTAATCCAGCGTGATGATTGTGATGCACTCACCTTGGCACGGGATATTGACCCCAAGTATGGCAAGATTTTTGATGAAGCCATTGCGGCTGGTGTTGAGGTTTATGCCATCGGCTGCCGCCTGACTGCAGAAGAGATTATTGCAGACAGGCCAATTGCAGTGAAATGCTAGGTTGCTATTGCAGAGCCTCTGGTGTTGCAGCTGGGATATCTCCGGCGATGTTTTTCTCTAGCTTCTGTGTTGCGGCTATTACATCCAGATAATACTGCGCGGCTTCATTGCCGTAATCTTGCAAGGATCGGGTGAGGTAGCGCTCTGCTTCCTCAAAACGTTGGGTGAGGAAGTACAGTTCCCCAAGGTTGCTGATTGTTGCGCGTTTGGTGAAGCTTTCCTCATTTATTGTGAGTGCCTCGGCCTGTTTGAGGAGACCTTCTGCATGGCTGAAATCGCCATGTTTCATCGCAACCCAGCCAGCTGTGTTGACGACAGACGTGTCCTCAATGTTCAGCTCGTGCCGAATAATGATGGCTTTGTTGAAGGCTGCTTTGGCGTTGGGATAGTCATCCAGCTCATGATAAGCGAGGCCGAGGTTGAAATACGCTCGGAAATAATCGGCTTTGCTTTCAACAACTTCCAACAGCTGCTCAACTGACTTTTTCGGATCATAAGTGTCAGGCCTAAAAGGTTGGCGCAGCATTCTTGCAAGTAGCGTTTTTGCCTCAAGTTCCGGGGATACGTCCTGTCCGAATTTATCCATGGCCCACGACGAGGAGAGGAATAAAAGGAGTGCAGTCATGCTAATCAATATCAGTTTGAGCAGTTTCATAGCTTCAGCCTCCCTGTAGCATTTCGAGTGTTTGCGAAGAGACTGGAGCCTCTGGTGGGCCAATTGCAGGTTGAACCGGCATGTTTCGTGCTGCATTGAGAGCTGCAAGCTGTGCTCTTATGGTGCGAATGATGTTGTGAACCTTGGCAGCATTGAGAACGACGGTGTCGTCCTCCCGGTATTCTCCTGTGTGCTGCCTATTGATTATTGGAACTTGTTGACCTTTGTGAAGCAGAACGACCTGACCTAGAGTGTCATCCCAAGCTGGTTGAGGCATGGTGATTGTTAGTTTGATTTTTTTCTCTGTCACCTGCGAGTTCACGTAGATCATGGCGATCTGAAGCGGAGCGGCGATGATCATGAACAGCATGGCCCCAATCATGAAAAATTTTGAAAGATTGACAGCAGCCTCTGTCGGCTTGTCATCTTTGATGACTTCGCGGATGTTTGTGTAAGCCAGATAGACGAAGAGGAAGGATAGGCCGAGGAAGCCGTAACCCAATATGGTGTCTATGTTATCGAACGGGTTCATCGAGCAGTTCCAGCACAGAGGGAGGATTTATTCCGTTCTCATTATAAGGGATGCCGAAGCGAACGTATGCTGAGTGTTATTTAGGGGTAGGCACAAATAAAAAGCCCCAGCTGATGCCGGGGCTTGAAAACAATTTGGAACTTCTAAGTCTCAAAGCGCGTATTCCTGTTTGGAAACCGGAACCCGCTTTGGGGGAATAGACTTTAGCCTGCAGTGTCTTTTGAGATTGGTGGCTGGAACTGCCAACCCATGTCCCAAGGGAAGTACACCCAGGTGTCCTGAGAAAGTTCGGTTACGATGGTGTCGGCAAGTTCTGCGCCCATTGGTTTTGCGTAGACAGCTGCGAAATGTGCTTTTGGAAGCATTTCGCGAACCACTCTTGCCGTTTTACCTGTGTCGACGAGATCGTCGATGACAAGGACGCCTTCTCCGCCGTCACTTCCAACGACTTTAGGGTCGATTGGCTTGATGACTCTCAGTTCGCCCTGATCATCGTAGTCGTGATAGGACGCAATACATACTGTTTCGATCATGCGAACGCCGAGTTCACGCGCAATAATGCCGGCTGGAACCAGACCACCGCGGGTGATGCAAACGATCGCTTTAAATTCGCCTTTGTCAGCAAGGCGCCAGGAGAGGGCCCGACAATCACGGTGGAACTGATCCCAGGAAACCGGGAAGGCTTTGGACTGCTGCTGATTTTCCATGTGTCTTCTTTCAAAGATATTTCGTCTTTGCGGTCTCTACGGCCGCTTGGACTGCTGCACTGGTCTGTTCCAGTACAACATTTGACCGGCATCGCACAACAATCTGTGTGGAAAATACGCCATCTTTTGATTGCGGGTATGATCCAATTGATGTTTCCGGGAATTTTTTCTGAATTTCCCCTAGGTCAGTTGCAATGCGACTCTCCGGCAGGGGGGCGTCAATAGCCTTGGAAAGCATCTTTAACCCAGTGTCCAGCGTTGGTGCTACTGCATCTACCATGGCCTGCATGATGGCTGGCACGCCTGCCATGACATGGACGTTTTCAATTTTGAAGCCCGGAGCGATTGATACTTTATTTTCGATGAGATCGGAGCCTTCCGGCAAACGTGCCATCCGTTGACGAGCTTGCGTGAAGTTTTCTGCGCCGTAGTGATCTTCCAACAGTTTGAATGCGCGTGGATCAAGGCCGATCGGAACGTTGAATGCTTTTGCAATTGCATCTGCTGTAATATCGTCGTGGGTCGGGCCGATGCCACCAGAGGTGAAAACATAGGTGTACTCGGCGCGTAATGCGTTGACGGCTTCCACAATCTTATCTTGCACATCCGGCACAATTCGAACTTCGTTCAGGTCAATGCCAATTTCAGTCAAATAAGATGCGAGGAACCTGATGTTTTTGTCTTTGGTTCGGCCTGACAGAATCTCGTCGCCGATTACAAGAAATGCTGCGGTGATTACCTTTTCAGTCATAAACTCGGTATTCCTCAAATAACTTGAACTATTTTTTTGGGTTGATGCAGTCGTCGGGTGTCCACTCGTAGACCCAGTCCAAACGATCCAGCAGTTGCTCTGGTGAGTTGGAGCGCATGACTAAATCCCGTGCGAGGCGCATAGGGAAGCCCATGTGGTAGATCCGTTGATTTCGCTTCACGAGTTTGCTCATCTTCTCAATACGAGGACGACGGGCATCTTCGTATGACTGAAGCGCATGCGGGGTCGCAC
The DNA here is from genome assembly GCF_900104145.1 of Pseudovibrio sp. Tun.PSC04-5.I4. Lineage (NCBI taxonomy): Bacteria > Pseudomonadati > Pseudomonadota > Alphaproteobacteria > Hyphomicrobiales > Stappiaceae > Pseudovibrio > Pseudovibrio sp. Tun.PSC04-5.I4. Next base: position 4,329,165 of record NZ_FNLB01000006.1, read on the forward strand.
CGTGAATATCTACCATTTTGGAAAGGACTGCCGCATCTTCAATGGCCATTGCTGCGCCTTGCGCGGCAAAAGGGAGCATTGCGTGGGCAGCATCCCCAATCAAGGTGATCGGACCTTTTGTCCATGCAGGCTTTATGTCGTTTTCACACAACGCCCAACGGGTCCAGGTTTCCGGAAGAAAAACAAGCCGCAATGCTTCCGGCGTCCATTTTCTGAAGTGTTTTCTTACTTCTTCTGAACCAACTTGATGTGACCAGCTGTCGTGGTCCCAGTTTTCTTTGGTGACGGCGACAACGTTAAGAAGTCTGCCGTTCTTTACCGGATACTGGACTAGATGTGCGTTTGATGCCATCCAAAGGCCTGAGGTGCTGAGTAAGTGTTCCAGATTGAACGGGGGTTCAGCAGTCGCCCTATAAGCGACAAACCCAGAATGTTTCGGGCCAGGATTGCCAAGCGTGTTCTGCCTAATCTGGGAACGTACCCCATCGGCGCCAATCAGTAGGTCAAACTGGCTTGGTATCTTGCTGTTTTCCTGCGCAAAAGCAAGACCTTGCAGAGTAACAGTCTCACCAGTGATGCTGGCATCTTCAACGGCGGTTTGCAGGTGGAGTGAGATTTCCGGGGTCTGGTTCACAGCTTCAACCAGAAGCGCCTGCAAATCAGCTCTATGGATGACGTAATAGGGCGCGCCGTAACGGTCCTCAGCAATGCGGCCGAGGGGAACAGTCGCCAGATGCGCACCATCATGTCCAGAGCGAACGTTTACGCTTGCAGGAGATACTGCGCGGGACATTAAGGCCGGTCCGAGACCAAGTGCCTGCAGGCAACGCATAGCATTTGCTGAAAGTTGAATGCCTGCGCCTGCTTCTGAGAGTTCAGTCGCCGCATCAAACAGGTGAACACTATGCCCTTTGCGGGATAGATAAAGTGCAGCCGTTAAGCCAGCAATGCCGGCGCCTGCAATGGCTATTTTTTTTGGTATCATTACGCAGTTTACCTGCCGCGCTTTGCCGGGAGGAAAAGCCTTTGGGCATCGCAGCGGTATGTCTGGTTATTCGTCTATCATTTGAATAATGAGGCACTTAAGCCGCATCAGGCGTCCAAACACAATCTTCAGGCTGAGACTGATTAGATTTGAGCTTAGGATCGTGATTGTAAAGTGTAGAGCAATAAGGGCACACAACGCTGCCTTCTGAACCCATATCCAAGAAAATATGTGGGTGGTCCATAGGTGGGTTAGCACCGATGCACATGAATTCCTTAGCACCAATATGGATTGCGTCTACTCCATGGCTATTATGGAAGTGCGGTACGACTTTATCGGCCATTTGTTTTGCTCTGCTCCAAAGAACCAAATTTTATGAGACAATAGATTGGTTCATTCAAAAAGAACAGGTTCATTGCGCCTATGATTTATCACTAACGTATGCGGTCCACAGTTGTACTGTGAATTTTCACGTAGCTTTGAACTGTTCTACTCGCTTTATGGTTGTTGATTTGGTGCTTGGTTAGGTTGTGAATTGATGAAGGATTAATCCAAAGTGATAGATCTTCAGCCTTTCCTTTCCTCTAGGCAGGCTTTAACTTCGCATGTTCATAGAGTTTCCTTTACGTATGCGTCAGGTTCAATGCCTATATTTTCTAATAATGATCACCCTATTGCCTATCTCGATGAAGGAGAGGGCGATCCGATTCTTCTGATCCACGGATTTGCGTCCAACAAACATGTGAACTGGGTGTATCCTGGTTGGGTCGATCTTTTGGTGAAAGATGGTCGCCGGGTCATTGCAATCGATAACCGTGGTCACGGCGAGAGCTACAAATACTATGAGGCTGAGGACTACGGTGCGCCGGTGATGGCGAAAGACGCCCTCAAGCTGTTGGATCACCTTTATATCGATCAAGCTGATTTGCTTGGTTACTCCATGGGTACGCGCATTTCTGCCTTTTGTGCGCTGCAGGCCCCTGATCGGGTTCGTTCACTCACCCTTGGTGGAATGGGTTATGGTTTGATTTCCGGTGTTGGTAATCCAGAGCCTATTATTGAAGGTTTGCTTGCCGAACGGATTTCTGATGTGAAAGACCGGACTGGCCGTGCCTTCCGTGCGTTTGCAGAGCAGACTAAATCTGATCGTCGCGCTCTGGCTGCCTGTATGCAATCAGCTCGCAAGCCCATCTCTGAGGAAATGATCTCCACCATCACGGCTCCGACGCTTATTGCCGTGGGGACAAACGACGATATTGCCGGTGACCCGCAAGCCTTGGCCGATTTGATGCCAAATGCCGAGTTTCTGGAAATTGCCAACCGGGATCATATGACAGCGGTTGGCGATAAGATTTTCAAAAAAGGCACATTAGAATTTTTGGAGCAATTTTCATGAGTAAACTGACTTGCGAATTTATTGGCGCTGACGGTAATCGGATTGTTGCGGACAGATTTGGTCATGAAGGTCAGTCTGTCATGTTGATGCACGGTGGCGGGCAGACAAGACATTCGTGGGGTAAAACTGCCGAGGGAATTGCTGATGCCGGTATGCAGGCTTTCTGTCTTGATATGCGCGGGCATGGGGATAGTGCTTGGGTAGATGGAGAGAAATACTTCTTCTCTGATTTTGGTGCGGATGTCGCCGCGGTTGCCGCTCAGGTTTTTGAGCAAACGGGTAGCAAACCAATTGCTATCGGCGCTTCTTTAGGCGGGTTGGCCTCTATTATGGCGGAGGGGGCTTTACGCCCGGGAGCACTGGCGGGTGTTATTCTTGTTGATGTGACGCCTCGGCTTGACGAAGGCGGCGTAAACAAAGTTCTTTCGTTCATGGCAGAAAAAGTAAATGACGGCTTTGGTAGCGTTGAAGAAGCTGCTGATATGATCGCCTCCTACTTGCCTCACCGGAAACGCCCGAAATCACTGGATGGCCTCTCTAAGAACCTTCGTTTGAGGGAAGATGGCCGTTATCGCTGGCATTGGGATCCGCGCTTTATTACTCATCATGCCAATCGTGTGGATGTGAAAGAGCGAGTGCAGTCTGAGCTTTTGGAAGCGGCGGCTAACCTTAAAGTGCCAAGTTTGTTGGTGAGAGGGGCGGCCTCTGAGCTTGTCAAACAAAGCCATGTAGATGAATTTCTTGAACTGGTTCCGCATGCTCAATTCACAGATGTGAAAGACGCCGGTCATATGGTGGCAGGAGATGTGAATGATGCTTTTACCGCAGCCATCATGCCGTTTTTGAGAGAGTACCAAGCTGCTGCCTAAAAATAGAATGGATTTCTGTATTTTGTTTGAAATGTAGTTCTCCTTTCTCTTTAGTCCTTTGGCTTTGGTACGGATTTTCTCTAATGGCGATAATGCGTGATGTACTATAGGCGGATAATTCAAATCGGGTAGGTGGGGCTTGGAATGATTTGGTCCGCACCTATGTAAGATTGAACAGGTCCTACATATAAAGGAACGCTCTTTCATGGTGCAATTATCTTCAAGTAGCCCCAAGGAGGTTGCCTCCCATGATCCAGTTTGGGATCGTGTGAAAGCAGAAGCGCAAGCCATGGCTAGTTCTGAGCCAGCGCTTGCCTCATTCGTTTACGAAACCGTCCTGAACCATGCCTCCTTAGAAGAAGCAATCGTTCACCGTGTAGCTGATCGATTGGGACACGTTGTTGTGTCTTCTTCTCTTATTCGCCAGACTTATCTGGATGTGCTGGAACAAGCCCCCGAGATTTCTCAAGCCTTCCGTGTTGATTTGTCTGCAGTCTTTGACCGTGATCCTATTTGCGACCGGTTTTTGGAGCCGCTTCTCTATTTTAAGGGATTCCACGCTCTTCAGACACACCGATTAGCCAACTGGTTGTGGTTTAAAGGCCGAGAAGATTTTGCGCTTTATCTGCAAAGCCGCAGTTCCGAAGTGTTCCAGATGGATATTCATCCTCAAGTTCCGATGGGGCGAGGGGTCTTTTTCGATCATGGAACCGGTATTGTGATTGGTGGTACTGCCATTATTGAGGACGATGTCTCTATTCTGCAGGGAGTTACTCTTGGTGGAACCGGTAAGGTTTCCGGTGATCGGCATCCAAAAATTCGCCACGGTGTCTTGATCGGTGCTGGTGCTAAGATTTTAGGTAACTTGGAAATTGGCCATTGCTCTCGAATAGCTGCCGGGTCCGTTGTGTTAAAAGATGTGGATCCATGCACAACAGTGGCTGGTGTTCCTGCTAAGGTTGTGGGTGAAGCAGGATGCGATCAACCTGCCCGGGCCATGGATCAAATGATAGGTCAAGGTCAAGAACTTTCCTCGCAAAACAAACAAGGATAAGCTGGTTTCATAGGGTTGGCACGGCGGCAAACTTGTATATTTTGTGCTCAAAGTTTGATGTTGAAATTGGTAAGGAGACGGCTGTGAAGCCTGATGAAATTCGTAAGGTGCAAGCCTTCATGCGTAACGCTTTCAAATCACCAGATCTGGAAGTTCGTGCACGTTCGAACAAAGATGACTCTGCTGAAGTTTTCATTAACAACGAGTTTCTCGGCATTGTTTTCCGTGATGAGGAAGATGGTGAGCTGAGCTGGGGCTTCCAGATGGCTATTCTTGAAATCGACGTTGAAGGCCTCTAAGGCTTTTATCTGATTGCAAGCGCAAATATTAGGGCTCCTTCGGGAGCCCTTTTTTGTGTCAGAAGATGGCACAAGCGCTGTCTTAGTTGTTTTGTTTCGAGACACTGTTTGATCTGCATATTACCTCTGAAGATTGCCAATACCCCTTAGTTAAATATTACCAAGAAGTTAACGCGATTAGCCAAGGCGGCATGCCTTTTGCTTCTATCAAAGCTGTATTGCGTTTGGGCTTGTGAAAGCTCGCAGGTATTTGGGGGAGCACATAGTGGGTGAGTTGTTCATTGCAGTGTTTATTGCTGCATCCGGCTTTATCGTTGCAGGAATATGCGGAAGTTTCTATCAACTGGTGACAGGAGAACCGCCGCGGTTCTTTGGTGAAGCGAAGGGCCCGATCTCCAGCCTTATTGCGATTGCGCTGTGGATCTTTGCCGGCCCGTTTATGTTTATGCGCTACGCGATCGAAGGATATTTCAGGGAGAGTTTTCGGCCAAGTATGTTAGCGGCGGCAGGTGGATTGGCCGCTATGTGGAGCATCTGCTCGGGAACATTCATCCTGAGTTTTCTCTTGGCACTTTGATAGGGCTCTATGGTAGATTGCACGAGATTTGAATTGTACAATCTAGGAGAAGTGTGTGCCTTTTTACAAACTCGGAGATCGTAGTCCTAAGGTTCCTGAGAACGGCAATTATTGGGTCGCTCCGTGTGCGAGCTTGATTGGTCATATCCAGCTTGACGAAGAATCAAATGTTTGGTTTGGAGCGGTGCTGCGCGGTGATAATGAACTCATTCACATTGGTGCACGTTCCAACGTTCAAGATGGATCTGTTTTACATACAGATTTGGGATACCCGCTCGTAATTGGACCTAATTGCACCATTGGTCACAAAGCAATTTTGCATGGATGTACCGTTGGAGAAGGCTCTCTTATCGGCATGGGGGCAACTATTCTGAATGGGGCGAAGATTGGTAAGGGCTGCATCATTGGTGCCAATGCACTGATCCCAGAGGGTAAAGTTATTCCTGACGGCTCACTGGTGGTTGGTATGCCAGGTAAGGTTGTCCGTGATCTGGATGACGCAACCAAGGATATGCTTATCCGTTCTGCGGATGGCTATGTGCTCAATGCCAAGCGGTTTAAAGAGCAACTGGTTGAAGTTGAAATTTAAGAAGTGACTATAGCCGAGAAACACAAAAGCCGCGGACACCAGTCCAAGGCTTTTCTTGCCAAGATTGAAAAACTGTTATTCCGGGATACTTGCGACGGTGGTTACACGTTTATCGGAAATTGAGGACCACGCTGCTGCGTGACGTGCGGATTGACGCTTTACATAGCGATAAGGCGTTGAGTACCAAGGCAGGATCGAAGAGACTTGGTTGTCTAAAATGAGGTCGCCCTGATCTGTTCTGACGCTAAGAACAGCGTGCCCGCCATTATTTAGATCTTTCACAACAGTAATAAGAAGAGCGCTTTTTGGCCAACCTAGTTTTGCCAGTTGCCGCTGCTTCTCCAATACGTACTCCTCACAGTCGCCAGCACCTTGCGGATAAGTCCAGTATTCCGCGACACCGAAAAGTTGTTCGTCGGTGAACGGGCGAACCTCTTGGTTGATGGTGGCATTGATGTTGAGAAGTTCCTGCCAGCGCTCTTTTGTCAGGCGCACAACAAGTGGAGTTTTGGTGCCGTACTGGCACTGCTGGGGGTAGTTCTGACAAAACTCTACGTGTCCTATCGGTGCGCTTGCCCGACCGATCACTGGCATAAACCTACCAGGAATCTGCTCAGCATTTGCTTGCGTAGCGAATATTAGGCCACCTAACGCGATACCAAAAACACTTTTCGCGAATAGCTTAAATTCAAACACCAGTAGTGCCCTCCAATCTTGGCTGGCTCTACTTTCATTCGATCAGTTTTATTTGGTCCTAAACTTTAAAGTCAGTATTTAATAAAAATATTGTCAGTTTTTATTCAAATACAACTTGTAATCTAATTAAATAATAGGCAAATAAGACGCTAATTAAATTCAAATTTTATGTAATTTAGATTCCTGCAGAAAACAGTCATTTCATGAGCTTGGGGAAGGAGTATGTCGACCCATAACCCTGTTTGCGTTCACTCATAGAACAGCGAAGTATGCGCTTGGCATGGGATTACCACGTCGGATATTTTTTTGTAAATTTGTTATAAACCTGAGGAAAGTCCATCAGAATTAGAGAATCGCACTTTGTTTTGCTGCCTCAACGTTTTTCTGGATTTGAAATGTGGTGTTCCAGGAGTTCCTGGTTCTGAATTGCTGCGAATTCTACGGCGACCCCATCTTCGAAATGACGGATTACGCGAGCACGCATCTTGCCAAGGGTAATTGGTGTGCCGAGTGCTGGGCGAACGTCTGTTTTTAATGCGGCACCAGACAGAGAGACATCGACTATGCGACAATCATATTCTCGGTTATCCGGCATGATGATCTTTGTCATTGGCTTCTTTGGAATGAAACGGTCGAAGCGACGATCCTCAGACAGGTTCAACTCGTCTTTATTTGCCAGCCATGTGAGGACAGATGCCAGTTTGTCTCGTTTACGAGCGCTGGCATTTACCGTCATTGAAAATCCGCCGTCAATTTCTCGGACAATCTTACCTTCAACACGGCCAATATGGTCGAGGTAGGCAACTACGCGCTCGCCAATTGTTCCCATTACAGGAGAGATGAGAGCTGCACCGCCGGGTGACATGTTTACCACCTGACATGGGTACTCCCGTCTGTCTTCCAACATAAAGCGGCCTAAGACGTTGATTTCTACGCGAGAAAAACGACGTTTGTCAGGTTCTTTTGCTGCCAGAGCAGTAATTCGTTGGGTGGCTAAGCGCCCTGCCATTTTCTAAGAACCTCGAGCACGCAATTAATGATTAACTGGAAACACGGGTCATACCCTAAAAAAACAATGTTAACAGAATGGTAACTGCGTTCGTTAATTGCTACTTATATTTTCCCACCATCAACAACTCGCAGGTGTCCAACCTGTCGACTGCCCGGCAGCTGCATCAGTTTTGGTGCCGGATTTGCTGGAGTTTGGTGCGTTCTGCTGGTTCTTGGCTCCATAGGGCCGACTGAACGGTGAGCAGGTGTGCCAAAATGTGGGACATAATCGTTTTCATCAGTAAACAGGGGAGAATCTTCATCTGGCCAAATGAGACGCAGGCTATTGACGGATTGTTTGTTTATTGCTTGCACGCCGAGCCAGAATGGACGCTTAAGCGGGGCCATACATCCTAGGATACGTGTGCAGCCTTCACCTTGTACGCGAATCGGCAGCAACAACAACTCAAGATCTACGGACTGACCCATTTCTGTTGCGCCTGTAAAACTGATCACTGCCGCCGCGCCGTCTTGAGTGATGGCTGAAAGCATTGCTGAGACGGCCTGTTGGTCTTTTTTCTGCCATCCATCAAGGAAGTTGCGACCTTTTAATTCGCGGCAGAACAAAGAACACAGCCGCGTTCCAGCAAGGCGGAAACGGAAAGTATCTGTATTCGAAAGTTCCAAAATGAAGGTATCACCCAGCACGCTTTTGATTGCGGAAGGTTGGATATCCCCCCGTTCAGGGGCTGGGCGTTCGGCTCGTATTTCGTCCCAGTATTCAAAAAGTATACGTGATGCGCCGTGTTTCATTTTCCTACCATCCCCAGTCCCGTTTGTTGGGTCATCCCTTTGGACCAGTGTCCTTTTTATGGACAACTTTAACTATCCTCAGGTCTATGGTGGGGAATAAGCAGGGAGCATGCCAAGTCATTGAATAATTAAAATTTTAGTAAAAAATTAACGTTAACAAAAGGTTTAAGTTGTGCTTATGTTGAGCTGACTTCATTGTGGTTGTGTTGTCTCATTTGAACCCTGAGGCCTCACGAATTGAGCTAATTTTTGGCCGAACGCCTCGTGATTTTCGCTTGAACAAGTAGAGAATCTATAAGAAGCACGATGCCAGATAGGGAGCAGCTCCAATTAACCGTCGGCATCTTGGGGGAGAGCCGGCGGTTTTTTGTGTCTAATGGTTCTTCTTCAAATACTCAGAGTGCTTGCGAAGCATGCCAACATGTCCTAGTTCAAAATGGGACAGTTAATTTGGGTCTGTAGTGAAATGAACCAGCACCACGACGAACACATGAAAAATGGCCAGCCGGACTTTGAGCCGCTTCCACCCAAAAGGGAGCCAATGTTCAACCTACCGGGTGTGGTTGTAGGGCTCTCGCTAGTTTTCATTGGCATTCATTTAATAAGAACTTATGTCCTCAACTCAAATGCTGATGTTCAAACGCTTTTGTTGTTTGCCTTCTGGCCTGTGAGATATGTTGCTGGGTTTACTGCGGATTATTCATGGCCAGGTGGAACTGCGTCTTCAATCTGGAGTTTTCTGAGTTACGGATTTTTGCATGGCAGCGCCACACATCTAGGATTTAATGTGTTGTGGATGGCTGTGTTTGGCAGTGCGGTCGCTCGACGATTTGGAGCGGGGCGCTTTTTGCTTCTGTCTGCAATTTGTGCCGTTGCAGGTGCTGGGGCGCACTTAGCAACCAACTGGGGGCAAAGCATTCCTGTCATTGGTGCCTCTGCCGCAGTTTCTGGACAAATGGCAGCTTCTTTGCGGTTCATTTTTGAGATGGGTGGTCCGTTGGGTTCTTTTAGAGGGAAGGATGCGAGGGCTTACACTGTTCCTGCTCGGCCTTTGATGGCCGCTTTAGGTGACCGGCAAGTTCTGACATTTGTTTTAGTGTGGTTTGCACTTAACTTTGTCTTTGGCGTTTGGTCTGCGCCGATTGCTGGTGAAGGTTCCAGCATTGCGTGGCAAGCTCACGTAGGAGGCTTTATTGCGGGCCTCGTGTTATTCCCGCTTCTGGGCCCCGTTCGCCGATACCAAAAATGACAGTTTAAATGTTAGCTGACTACATATATTAACAGCACCGGAGATGTGGTCTAGGCAAGCTCAGTTTTATTTGTCATGATGCCGTAGGGTTAGGATGTTGTTTTTCCTTTTTTAACTTGAAAGAAGGATGACATAGACAAACGAGGAGGTCGCCATGACAGTTGCTGCCATTCTAAACGGTAAAGGGCGAGACGTTTATACGGAACCAAGCACCCGTAGCTTAAACGAAATTTGTTCGAGCTTAGGCGGGCGCCGCGTAGGCGCGATTATTCTATGTAATGAGCCGGGTATTATTGTCGGAGTCGTTTCAGAACGTGATGTCGTGAAAGCTATTTCGTTGGAAGGGCCGGATGTTCTGACCCAACCAGTAAGCGAATATATGACGAAAGAGGTTGCTGTTTGCGGAGAAGGTGATTCTGTGAACGGCGTTATGGCACGTATGACTGAAGGGCGCTTCCGTCACATGCCTGTTGTGGAAGATGGCAAGCTCATCGGGCTTGTTTCAATCGGTGATATTGTGAAGTACAGAATTGCACAGGTTGAACAGGAAGCGAAAGACATGCGCAACTACATTCAAGCTGTATAAGCGATCAAAATATTCTGCTGTGCTTACCCAAGCACAGCAGTTTCAGGGCTGCATTTCTGCTAGTTGATGAATTTCTGGCAGAGCTCGACACGTGGTTTCATAGCCCACCCGTATTGCCTCTTCTCCGCGATGAAAATCAAACAGCCCCAAATGCGACAAGCGCAGCGTGAGAATGGTGTCTGGCGGGTCCCCCGCAAGTCTGGAGCGGCCAATCCTATCCTGTATGATGTTGTAGCTGTCCATCATGACGCCAGAGATACCTGGCAATCCCTTTTGTTTGCCAAAAAGCTGGTGGCGTAGTGCGCGTTTGATTGTTCCACCAGGTCCTTTCTGGAGCTTATTATCAATCTCAGGAATCATATCTTTTGGGATTGGCGGCAACTCGTGCACGACGGTTGACCCACGGCCAAACGTGTCGGAGTTCAAGTTCACTGCAATGACGGCTCTTGCGCCTAATGCACGACATACCGACACAGGAATTGGATTTACGAGCGCGCCATCTACCAACCAGCGTCCACCGTAGGCGACGGGTTCAAATACACCGGGCAGGGAGGAGGAGCACCTCATAGCCTGCGCCAGTGAGCCGTTTCTGAGCCAAATTTCGTGGCCTGTTCCCAACTCTGTTGAAACAGCTGCAAAGGGGCGCTCAAGGTCTTCGATCATGATGTTGCCGAAGTGCTCTTCAAACAGTGACAGAAGTTTCTTGCCGGAAATTAGCCCTGACCCGCCGAAAGACAAGTCGACCAAGCTGAAGACACGGCGGCGTGAAAGGGAAAGTACATAGTCTTCCAGCTCGTTCAACTTACCGCATAAATAACAGCCACCAACCACAGCGCCTATGGAGGTTCCTGCGACAAAATCCAACTGAATCCCGGCTTCTGAGAGCGCTTTGAGTACACCAATGTGAGCCCAACCGCGAGCTGCACCCCCCCCTAAGGCCACTCCAATGCCGGGTGTTGGTTCCGGCGCAGGAGGTGTTGGTGGTTCCGCTGGAGTATCATCCAAAGACTGTCTGCTGTTAGGCCAAAGAGGTAGATTTTGCAGCACTGCCATCTCCCGGATTATGTCTTCCTCAGGTCAATTAAACGAAATTACCCTAAGGTAACTATGTAGGTTAAACCTATAAAAAGACTGAATCTGGGAGCACTAAAAGCTATTGTTTTTTCCCGTAAACTTCCTCCGGGTCATAAACAGGGGCAACTTCCGTTCGCTTCAGCCAAATCTCACCGTCTGTGTTTGACTTCACCTCCCGAAAGAAGCAGGAGCGGTAGCCAACGTGGCATGTGGCACCATTACCCTCGACTGTGACGCGCAGCCAGATTGCATCTTGGTCGCAGTCGGTGCGGATCTCTTTGACTTTCTGGACTTGCCCGGAGGTGCCACCCTTTTTCCAGTATTCTTGTCGGGAACGGCTCCAATACCAAGCTTCGCCTGTCTCTATAGTCCGGCGCAAGCTTTCGTCATTCATATAGCCGACCATCAACAGCTCGCCGCTGTCATAATCAGAGACTGCTGCGGCAATCAGGCCGTTGTCGTCAAACTTCGGGCAAAGCTCATAGCCAAGCTCAATTGCCTTTTTGTCAGTACGCGGCGCAAAGCCTTCAGCCTTTATGTTCGTCGTCATGGAGGTGCCTAAATTTAGATAGGTTATTGGTCCAGCACCTGTTAGGAGCGGATCATTGTCATAAAGCGAACCTGTTCAGCAGCATTGTCTTTGAAAATGCCAGAGAACCGATTAGTCAGTGTTGAAACACCTTGCTTTTGAATTCCACGCATAGACATGCATTGATGTTCTGCTTCAATCATAACGGCGACGCCACGTGGAGCGAGATAGGTTTCAAGTGCATTTGAAATCTGCACTGTCAGGTGTTCCTGCGTTTGCAAGCGACGTGCAAAGATGTCAACGACACGTGCAATTTTGGACAGGCCAACAACAGCATGGTCTGGATAGTACGCAATATGGGCTTTGCCTGTGAATGGCAGGACATGGTGCTCGCAGAACGACGTAAAGCTAATGTCCTTCAGCAGAACAATATCGTTGTAGCCGCCAACTTCTTCAAAGGTGCGCTCCAGATGTTCGCGCGGATCATCATTGTATCCAGAAAAGAGATCCTCGTAAGCTTTTACCAGTCGCTTTGGCGTGTCCAGCAATCCTTCGCGCTCTGGATTGTCGCCAATCCATTGCAGGAGTACGTGAGCAGCTGCCTCAGCTTCAGCCCGAGATGGGCGGTTGGGGAGCTTGTTGTCTTCTGTAGCCGTGGGATCGGTCTCTATAACCGGTCTCAAAACAGCGTCCATATTATGTCTCCAACAATACGCAGGCGAGTATGTGTAATTTAAGACATCATTTTCTTAAAAAAACACTGAAACCGCCGAAAGTTCCTGCGCAATATCTATTCAGATCGACCTGTTTTCGTTCAGGCTCTTTCCATTTTCGTCAAGCAACTCTAAATCAAAGCCTTAGAAACAAAAGTATGACGCAGGCTGTGGGCTGCGACAACCCAATTAGATAGCCAATAAATTGGCACCTATGGTTTCTTCTAGGTAATGTGTGCTAGGTTGCAATAGTCCGCTTTTGACCTCTAGCAAGGTCTCGGCAGCACCACCTATATAAGATAGATGTCTTGGTTAGGAAAGGGTCTTCCCTTGTTAGGGAGTGATCCTAGGTCTCTTCTAGATCTAAAGCGTTAGTCAGCTTATCAGCTTAGAGTTTTACATGTTGGATGACATTTACAATAGCAAGATCCTTGAGTTTGCAGGGAATATTCCTCATCTGGGGCATCTGGAAAACCCTCAGGCGCAGGCGAAAGCACATTCACGTTTGTGTGGTTCAACAGTAAGTGTTGAGGTTTGTGTGGCGGGTGAACAGATTGTTTCCTTCGCTCAGGATGTGAAAGCTTGCGCGCTTGGGCAAGCATCTGCTTCCATTTTAGGCAAAAACGTCATTGGTGCGTCTCCTACTGAAATCAGGGAGGCTTATACGCAGTTGCACGCTATGCTGAAGGAAAATGGAGCGCCGCCAACGGGCCGTTTCGCTGATTTGGCGTTTCTTGAGCCCGTGCGAGGGTACAAAGCGCGACACGCTTCTACTATGTTGGCATTTGAGGCTTTGGTCAAAGCGCTGGATGATGTTGAAGCACCTGTTTCTTAGGTCCGATATATATGTGTAAACTGGATTTGCCCAAGAACGGGTCTCCCGTCAGCCTAGCTGCCCGTCTTGGGATTGGGCTAATCTGGATTTACCAGCACACCCTTTCTTTGTTTTTGGGGCGTGCCTGCCGCTATCAACCGTCTTGCTCTCATTACACTGCTGATGCCATTGGCAAGTACGGATTGTGGCGAGGAGGTTGGATTGGCCTTTCGCGTATTATTAGGTGCAATCCTTATGGTGCAAGTGGATTTGACCCGGTGCCGGTTGTGCTACCTACTGATGCGAAGTGGTATCTGCCATGGCGATATGGTCATTGGACTGGAGATCATATTGACCCCAATACCCGGTTCGATTTGAAGGACTGACTTTCACCTGTTACGGACAGGCGAACTGCTCTTTTTCTTCGGCAGTTGGTGTTATCTGCACCGTAAATTCGCCAGTAATAGGCAGATTTTCGAATGGTTGGGAGTTGACCACAACGCCGTAGGCTTTCCCCGTTGCAGCGTCCAACGTCCAGACCCATCCAAGATTGGATTCCTGTGGGTTATCTTTCCACGATATCTGCGTAATGGTAGGTGTCACCTGCTGGACGGTGTAGTTCGCCGACCCTTTGGCAGGGCCTAACTCCGTTGTTGTCGACTTCCATGCCAGCTTCTCTGCATTGCATATAAATGTCGTAAAGGTCTCTTCGGCAGCTTCAGTGCCTTCTTTGGTGGCTTTCCAAGCCAGATTAATTGACCTCCCAAGCCATGCCTCTACAGTCTCCGCAGATATGCTGGCACTGGAAGAGCCTGCCAGTGTGCGTATGCTGCTTTCTGCGTTGCGTGCAATTGGTGTCGGAACGCCGCCCTCAACGATGAGGGTGTCGGCAAGGTTGGTTGTTGTTGGAGCTTGTTTGAGTGCTGAAGTTGGAGATTTGGAAAGTGAGGTGTCAGCGGATCCTCCCAGAGGCTTCTGATTTGTAAGAGTATCGGCCAGAAGAGGGGATGTACCGAGAAATAAGGAGATGCCAACTGTTGCGTTAAGAAACCATGATTTGCTCATGTGGACGTCCTTTTTTCGCAGATATTGGTTTCTGCTTCAGGGTGAGGCTCGAGGCTTCACTGGAGGATGCCGAGATAATGGAGCAGCGTGGAATAACGTCCAGCAACCTCTGGTAGATCCGGGATCTTCACTTAATAAAGAACTACTTACGCAAATTGTATTTCTCAGCTTTGTTGGTTGTGGAATCCGTAAAATCACTGATTAATCCGAGTGTGCAAGGGGTGGTTTTTCACAGATAGGGATCGAAAAATGCCTTTTCCGTTGTTTTCCCAACTCAATTTTAAATGGGGCGTTGACAAGTAGGGTACAAATGAAGATAAACCGTCCTCAACGCCGCAGCTTACTTGGCTTATGCGACGGAGGAGTGCCCGAGTGGCTAAAGGGGGCGGATTGTAAATCCGCTGGCTATGCCTACGTTGGTTCGAATCCAACCTCCTCCACCACCTTTCTTCAGAGAAATCAATTAGATCTGGTGGTTATTGCGATGTCCGACACTTCCGAAAATCTCCCTAGTTTTTCTTTTGGTGATAGCCCAGAGCTTGCCGATGAACTTTTGCAACTTGTCCTGAATGGCATGAAAACCGCAACATGCGGTGACCTTCATTCTTATGAGGCTGAAGGCGAGACTTTGCCGAAACCGGGTGACCAGTTTGTGATTCTGGATGGCAAAGGGCAGGAAGCCTGCATCATTGAGATGATCACGGTGACCGCTCGTCAATTTGATGAAATTGATGAAGTGTGGGCTGTGCTTGAAGGCGAAGGTGATTTGAGCCTTGAGCACTGGCAGCAGGGTCATAAAGAGTACTTTGAGCGCAACGGTGTTTATGCGCCGGATATGAAGCTGGTCTGCGAATATTTTAAAGTGGTTCAAATCTTTAAGCTCGACAACGCTCCTGTAAAACCAAACTAAGATAATGCCGGAGCTGCGCTTCGGTTGTTTTCGTGCATCGCACGTTTATCTGATGTTGTGTTGTTTTTTGTAATGACCTGCCAAATCTCCGACTGCACATCCTCCCAGGATCGTAATTCCGATCTGTCTGGCACTTCTGCGCGCAACGTTTCCTGAGAATTTACCGTTGATACCATGAGATTGGCGAGCTCCTCCGCATTGTTGGGATCAAAGTACTGACAATGGTCTCCACCAACCTCTGGAATAGACGTGGCATTGGACGCTAATACGGGTGTTCCCATCCATAAAGCCTCGCCAACTGGTAAACCGTACCCCTCAAACAGGCTGGGGTAGATGAGGGCTACGGCCTGCTCATAAAGCGCTGCCAAAGCTTCTTGTGGGGGTGACTGTACGATGGTGACGTATCTTCCGATTGGCGTATATTTCTGATCTGTGTTCAAGCTTGCAAACGAGCCATTGGGGATGAGGCCTGCGCACACCAATTGTGGCAACTGGGCATCCTTATCATTCGCAAGGATGTGCAAGTACGCGTCGAATACGAGTTTTGCGTTCTTTCGATAGCGAATATCACCCAAAAGCAGAAAGAAACCATTTTTCGGCGAATGTTTGAGCGGTAACTTAGGTTCTCCGGTCAAAAATTCATGCGCTAAATGCACGACTTTGGTGCTTTGAGGTGAGGGGAGCTTTTGCTCTGCCAAATACTTCAGGAAATCGGTTCTGGTAAATTCAGAATTGGCGATGATGTGCGGGCGAGTGGTTACTGTGCGCCTGAGATGCTCTAACCAAACTTTGGCGCCTGCGTCTTGCTCTGGATCGTTAAGGCGAAGTGGCGAGATGTCGTGGATCATAGCGTAGACCGGCACATAGGGTGCGTGGCTTTTTGCATACTCGCAGAGGCGTCTAACCTCCTCCAGATTGCCAAGGCATAAAAACGGGGCGTCAATGTCTCGCAAGGGTCTTCCCAATGCAGCGCCTTCGTAGGCTCCAGTTGTTTCTTTGACGTGAGTGCGCAGAGAATGGCGAAACCGATGAAAGAGGCCTTTTAGTTTTTGGTTCCTATATTTTTCTGGATTGAAGGTTTTGACGGGGGCGCCGAGTAAATCTGGCAGAGCTGCCGGGTTAAGCTGGTTCCTATTAAAGAAGGGAGCAGGGTCCACGCTCACGTACTCATTCTCACGGGCGTCATGACAAATGAAAGTGACTTCAATATCGCTTTGGAAAAAGCGCTTGGCTGTTTCAAAGAGCGTTCTGGTGACGCCATTTGCCTGAATGGAGGTTGAGCGATTTTGCCGAAGCGTTGTTAGGTCAAAGTAGAGCCTTGGCTTCTGCGTGGACATGCTTAGCTCCTCATGGATGCCAATGCGTGTGCGTCCTGCACTTCATTAGATCCTATCTGTCGAATCTCAATCGTGCCACCAAGTATGAGGAGGGGCGTGAGTGTTGACCAGCTAAACCCTTGTGAACCAGTTAGTATTCAAGGTGTGTAACTTCTGTGGGTGAGCTGATTGAGGACCAGAAAGCTGGCTGAATGATTGCAAAATGATCTGGACGTTGCGCCGGGAATTGTATATTCAAACATCCCATGTTTAACACCAAACCGCTTACCTGCCTTGTTTGCAGGAGTGAGCTGGAGACTTGATATGCTTCAACTGTCTTTTCCCGATAATTCCACTCGTGAATATGCCCCAGGCACCACTGGTTCTGAGGTTGCGGGAAGTATCTCCAAATCTTTGCAGAAGAAATCCGTTGCGATCGCTATTGATGGTGAGTTGCGCGATCTTTCTGACACGATTGACGCCAATGCTGCGATTGAATTCGTTACGCGCGATGATCCGCGTGCGCTTGAACTGATCCGCCATGATGCGGCTCACGTGATGGCTGAAGCGGTACAGGAATTGTGGCCTGAAACGCAGGTTACGATCGGTCCTGTTATCGAGAATGGCTTCTACTACGATTTCAAACGTGCAGCGCCTTTTACCACTGATGATCTGCCGAAAATCGAGAAGAAGATGCAGCAGATCGTTAAGCGGAATGCAAAGTTCACCAAAGAGATCTGGAGCCGGAACGAAGCTAAAGAGTATTTCGCTTCCAAAGGTGAAGATTACAAGGTTGAGCTTGTAGATGCGATCCCGGAAAATGAGACCGTCAAGATCTACAAGCAGGGCGACTGGCTTGACCTTTGCCGTGGTCCGCATTTGGCATCAACTGGCCAGGTTGGTCAGGCATTTAAGCTGATGAAGGTTGCTGGTGCATACTGGCGCGGAGATTCTGACAACGAAATGCTGACCCGTATTTACGGGACGGCATGGGCTAATGATGAGGATCTCAAAGCTTACCTTCACATGCTTGAAGAAGCTGAGAAGCGCGATCACCGTAAGCTTGGCCGCGAAATGGACCTCTTCCATTTCCAGGAGGAGGGTCCCGGTGTTGTTTTCTGGCATCACAAAGGCTGGCAGCTGTTCCAGAACCTGACCAACTACATGCGTCGCCGCCTTGCTGATGACTATCAGGAAGTGAACGCACCGCAGATCCTTGATAAGTCTCTGTGGGAGACTTCCGGTCACTGGGAATGGTACCGCGAGAACATGTTCGCGACTGAAACCGAAGACCATCGTGTCTTCGCGATTAAGCCGATGAACTGTCCGGGTCACATACAGATCTACAAGCACGGCCTGAAGTCCTACCGTGATTTGCCGCTGCGTATGGCCGAGTTCGGAGCGGTTTCCCGCTATGAGCCATCCGGTGCTCTGCATGGTCTGATGCGCGTTCGTGCGTTTACTCAAGATGATGCGCACGTCTTCTGTACAGAAGAGCAGCTGGCGGCTGAGTGTCACAAGATCAACGATTTGATCTTGTCCGTTTATAAAGATTTCGGATTTGATGAGATTGTTGTGAAGCTCTCAACACGCCCTGAAAAGCGTGTGGGTGCTGATGAAGTTTGGGATCATGCTGAAGCTGTGATGTCTGAAGTTCTGAGGGAAATTGAAGAACAGTCAGAAGGTCGGATCAAGACTGGTATTCTGGAAGGCGAGGGTGCGTTTTACGGACCTAAGTTTGAATACACCCTGCGTGATGCGATTGGCCGTGAATGGCAGTGCGGTACCACTCAGGTTGACTTCACCCTTCCAGAGCGTTTTGGCACCTTCTATGTGGACAGTGATGGTGCGAAGAAGCAGCCAGTGATGATTCACCGCGCGATCTGTGGTTCTCTGGAACGCTTCCTTGGTATCTTGATTGAAAACTTTGCAGGTCACTTCCCATTGTGGTTGGCACCTCAGCAGTTTGTTGTTGCTGCGATCACCTCAGATGCCGATGAGTATGCACGTAAAGTTCAGCTGGCTCTGAAAAAGGCTGGTCTGCGTGGTGTGCTTGATCTGCGGAACGAGAAAATCAACTACAAGGTTCGCGAACACTCACTTGCCAAAGTGCCTGTGATCATTGCGGTTGGTAAGCGTGAAGCAGAAGAAACGTCTGTGAGCATCCGTCGTCTTGGTTCTCGTGACCAGACCTCCATGACACTGGATGAAGCAATTGCGAGCCTGACAGATGAGGCAACGCCTCCAGATCTGAAAGAGTAAGCGTTTAAACGTTAAAGTCTTAATTTAACTCTGAGGGTTGGTGACGGTTTTCTGTTGCCGGCCCTTTTTCTTTTGATGGTCTACCGCCAGAAAATCCCTCAGTTTCGCGTGAGGTCTGGAAGCTCGCATTGGTGATACTCGTCAATGTGGGGAGCTATGGATGTTTGGTAGTCGGAAGGGTGTGAATGATTTTTGTATGAGACTGAGGTGATTGCAGGCAAATAAAAAGGCGCCTGAGTGGGCGCCTTGTCTGGTTTGGTCTAATCACTTTGGATCAGATCGGGTTCTCTGTAAGAACTTCCACTTCAACACTGTTGATGCTTGGGCTTACGGTGAACTCATCGCGGTACATCTCGCCATTGTTGCGAGCCATCACGGTGTAAGTTCCTGCTGCAAGGGTCAGGTCGAGGAATGCGCCGTTGCCGCTTGCAACAGTATCGCCGCCCGGAGAAAGGATCGTCCATGATGTGTTCGCAAGGGACGTCTTGTTCTTTGCGCTCACCAGCTTCAATGTTACATTGCCTGCTTGGTGGTAGAGTGTTGCTTCGGTCAGTTTGCCCGCTTGCACGTGAATGTCAGCCCGAACCACCGCGTTCACATCACCATAACGGCTTACTACATGGTAGGTGCCTGCGCTGACAGGGACAAGCTCACCTGCTTTGACGTCAGAGGCAACCAAACCACGGTTGCCCACGCTGTCGTAGGTCATGTCGTAGATGTTGAAGCGGACATCTTTGCGCGGCATCTTCTGCTCGTTGCCAAGTGCTGCATCTAGACGAATGCCACCAGCGTTGAGAATAATGGTGCCTGTTTTAACGCCTCTGGTCAGTTCATAGCGTGTGGTTGCGGTTACTTTACCGAATGAGGTGTGGACCAGATAGGTGCCCGGTTCCAAACGGAACTCAGCGTCCTGATCCTGAGAAGAGGCCACCATATTCAGGGAGCCGTCCGTATTCTCTTTGGAATCATAGACACGCCATTTGAGGCCGCGAGTCAGGTTTGGGGTATCTTCTGCAAGTTTGGCAACAAGGTAGAGAACTGGTTTAGCGCCAATAAGTGGTTGTTCTGTGCCAACAGTTGGTGGAGCGTACGGTAGGAAGTTGGTTCCAAATGTTGGTGCCAGGGATTGGCCCTGATACCCGCTCAGTGGGTCGTAGCTGATAGGTGGAACAATGGTCCTGTCAGGCTTTGCACTTAAGTCCAGGATTTCTTTAGAAAACGGTAAGTCAGGCTTGGAAACCGGGATTGGTCCGGTTGCCTGAGCGGAGGTGCTAAGCAATGCAATACCGGCCACGAAAAGAGTGGCTGTCGCTACGCGCTGCAGCGCTTTGTTGAACGTCGATATCCGCTCTAACTTCACTTGGGCTCTCGCTATTACTTCCGAAAGTGTTACTTGAATGTGACAGTAAATACAAAACCGTCTTTATCACTAGAGAATTCAGATTACAGTGACAAACTGTGATTTGGAAGTGTTTTATAAATTTTTACTGAGTGCCTTGGGGATTGATAGGCAATGAGGCAAGAATGAGGCAGGACCACCCTCCAATTGACACAGTTGAAATCCTGTATAGGACTATTGCTTAGCTTTAACTGTGTTGATCTTGAAAAGAAACGTGACATTGGAACATAAAAACCTCCCCGAATTAGCGAGCTTTCTCAAAACTCGCCGCTCTCACCTTGCGGTAACGCTAGAATTTCCCGGTCCTGACAGCGCTCAAGTTCAGGAATTGTTGGGAATGGCTAGTCGCGTCCCCGATCATGGGAAAATTTCTCCCTGGCGATTTGTTGTCTACCAAAGCCCACAGGCCGCAGCCATCGGTAAAAAGCTTGCCGAGATTGCCGAAGAGCGGGAAGGGCCGCTTGGTGAAAATACCACCGCGATGGAACTGGAACGCTTTATGCGGGCGCCATTGGTCGTTGGTGTTTTGTCCTCCCCAAATCGCGACCACAAAGTTCCCGTTTGGGAGCAAGAACTCGCTGTGGGAGCTGTCTGCCTTTCCCTGCTGAACGCTTGTTTTTCACTCGGCTTTGCAGGCCAATGGCTTACGGAATGGTATGCCTATGACGACGAGGCCGCTGCTTACCTTGGTGCTCGCGAGGGCGAGCGGTTTGCAGGCTTCCTTCATATTGGCAGTGCGAGTGTGAAACCAGCAGAGCGTCCGCGACCCGATGTAGCTCAACTTACTGAATATTTTGAGGATGTATCCTCAAAGATCGAAGCGTGAAAGACGGAACTGATTAATGTTTTACGAGGCACATAAGCCCCACGGTTTACCGCATAATCCGTTCAAAGCAATTGTAGCACCACGTCCTATCGGTTGGATTTCTACACTGTCAAAGGATGGGACGCCAAATCTGGCGCCCTACAGTTTCTTCAATGCAGTGTGTGATACGCCGCCGATTGTTGCAATTGGGTCCAGTGGTTACAAGGATTCTGTGCGTAATATTGAAGCGACAGGCGAATTCGTCTGCAATCAAGCCACCCTTGATCTTGCGGATGCGATGAATATGTCCTCTGCAATGGTTGACTCAAATATCAATGAATTCGAGCTGGCCGGATTGACTGCTGGTGAGAGCAATCTGATTAAGGCTCCGCGTGTGCTGGAGGCTAAAACAGCATTGGAATGTAAGCTCATCAATATTCAGCGCCTTGTTGATATTGACGGAAATGAGACCAACAGTTGGCTTATACTGGGTCAGGTTGTAGGTGTGCATATCGATGAGAGTGTGCTCACTAACGGCATACTTGATGTGGCGAAAATGAAGCCATTGGCTCGGTTGGGATACAAAGATTATTCAGTGGTGGATTCTCTGTTCCAGATTGAACGGCCTGTTGTTGCTGAAAATAGTTAGCTGTGTGGGCGCGTTCAGTGCCCATTTCATTGAGCCGGAGAGACAAACGTTTTCTCGATGATCCTGATGTCGTCAGGCGCGCAAGTCCATTTTCCATCAAACCCAAGCTGTTTGGCTTCGCTGCAGTCCTTTGTCATGGCTGTTCTATCGTTGATATAGGGGCTCGTCGAATCCAATGCTTTGAGATGCGCAGACCTGGCTGCAAACAAACACTGGGTCTGTGCAAAGAGGAAAGGTGAGAGGAGATTGCCTTGATCGTCTCTCGTTCTTTTGGCATTGAGCGCGACTTTCAATGCCTCCTCATTCCATGCCAGTGTGGTCAGCCGTGGGCTGGAATGAATTAGCCCAACAGTTTGGTTAAATATAACGGGGTATTTTCCAAGTTCCGCGATGATGTGCAGGCTTTCATCCTGAAGCCCATGTTCTGCCTCAAAAACAGAAAGTATCGTATGGAGGCGCTCAATATCCGTTCCAGCCTTGATAAAGGTCGGTATGGTGCCTTTAAGTTTCAGATCAACGTATGGAGCCATGGTGGATAAGATGGTTCGCTCGGAGCTCTCATCCAGAACAAGGTAGATATCGTATTGGCTTGCCAGATGGGTGAGTACGCGCGGTGGGCCGTAACGCTCTCGTTCAGTGGCCGATTTTTCGGGCTGTACTGCAAGGGAAGCGTTGTGCAGGTTGCTACTTTTAAGGCTTTGGATTAGAGCGGTGGCGGTTGTGTAGAATAGGCAGTTCATAGTGCTCTCTCCTAATCCAATTAGAAACTGAAGTGTAGCTCTCCTGAGATTAAAGGATAGATACCTGATTTTTCCTATTAGATCTTAAATAGTTCAGTGATTTCAGTGCGACATTATTTTTAGTTAACTTTCTGTTAACTAGTATTAAGGGATATTAACTAGTGGTATTATACGGAGTGCACATTCGTGAAGGTTGCAGGTGATCCTTCTATTGCTGGACGTATTGAATTGGCTTTTCAAAAGGCCAGTTCAAAGACTGGCACGTCTTTTGGATTCCTCCTTCAGGCCGCTGCCCGAGAGTCATCTTTCGATCCCAATGCCAAAGCCAAAACCTCTTCTGCTTCCGGTTTATTCCAGTTTATCGAGTCTACCTGGCTCGAGACTCTGAAGAAAAACGGTGAGGAGCTTGGGCTTGAAGATTATTCTAAACACATTCGCGTCGATGCTAGTGGCAAATACCGCGTGGATAATCCGCAGTTGAAAAAGCAACTGCTGGACCTGCGGAATGACCCAGAAGTTTCCTCTCTGGTTGCAGGCGCTTTGGCGCAGAACAATGAATCCGGTTTGTCGTCTTCGCTGGGGCGCGACCCATCTGCAGGTGAATTGTATCTTGCACACTTTTTGGGCGTGAATGGTAGTTTACGCCTGTTAGATGCGGTTAAGGAGCAACCTCAAAAAGCGGCGGCGGATCTTTTTCCGCTTCAAGCTCGCGCTAATAAGGCTATTTTCTATAGTAAGGACGGTCAGGCCCGTTCTGCGCTTGATGTTCATGCTAAATTGGTCGGCCGGTTCAATGAGGCGATGGGCAGTGAAGCGCAAGCACCTGTTGGTGTTGGTAATACTCCAATTACCAAGCCTATCGATGGGCATCGCGTTGAGAGCCGAATTCTGACTGCCTGGCGGGCGACTACCGATCAAAACACCGGCCCGTTCCAATCTCTCTTCCGCACGACTGATGCGGATGAGGTTGCTGCATCCAAAGCTGTGAGTGCGACTAAGGCTTCTGGTTTTGAAGTGCAAGAATCGATCAGTCAGCAGTTCTCAGCACCACGGCCTGTTGCGCGCCCGTCTGGCGCACCGTTGGATCTGACTAAGTTCCTTGCGCAGAATCAGATCAGTGGAAGATCCCTAAGTAAGAAGGTTTAAATCTTCAAAGATCTCCTTAGGGCAATCTTGTTATTTCATGAAAATTTGTAGTTTTACATCGATCTGTGATCGCGGTGAACGAAACCTTAAGCATTATGATTAATTAATTCTACCCATAGTTGGTGGATACAGGTCTCTGAGTGCCATGATTATCAAGAGTTTTCTAAACTGGGTGCAGCATGCACCAAGTGGTAGCCGAGCGCTGGCAGCAGGTGCGTTGGCACGTGCGTTTTTGTACTCGGACCTTGAAGGTTCTGAGTATGATGAAGCTGAGGCTGCTTTGACGTTCCTCCTGGATGACCGTGATCTTGCCGTGCGTGTTGCTCTCGGGGACGCGTTTGGTAGTGCTGAGGTTATTCCCCAACACATTCTTTCCGCGTTGCTTGTTGATGAAGATGTTGTCGCGCTGCCTTTGCTGTCTGGCGCAACCATTATTCCAGAGAGTGAACTTATCGATCTTGTTGCCACTG
Organism: Pseudovibrio sp. Tun.PSC04-5.I4; assembly: GCF_900104145.1. NCBI lineage: Bacteria > Pseudomonadati > Pseudomonadota > Alphaproteobacteria > Hyphomicrobiales > Stappiaceae > Pseudovibrio > Pseudovibrio sp. Tun.PSC04-5.I4. Next base: position 4,353,160 of record NZ_FNLB01000006.1, read on the forward strand.
GATCTGCGCAGCGGTGTGGTGCAGTTGCGAGCCGCCCTAACATCTCTGTCAGTTTGGCCGCTGCAATTTGTGAAGTTGCTTGCGAAAGCGCGTGTGCTGCTTTGCTTTCTAATAGCAAAACTGAAATTACAGCTACCAGCATGGAGCGTGTTGTTGAGCGCTTTGGTGACAGTAGAGATGTGAAAGACGCTTTGATGTTGCGCGAAGATGTTCCTCTGCAGGTTCGCCATATGATGTTGCGTCGCTACACGGAAAGTTTGAGCCGTCATCCGCAAGTTCTTGGCGCGCGGAATATGCGTGCGCCGGAACAGCTTGTTGCAGATGCTCAGGACCGATCAACCATCTCATTGGCCTGGAGCGCTTCGGAGAAGGAAGTTCATGGTTTGGTTGAGCATTTGGTTGTCTCAGCCCAGATGACAAGCGTGTTGCTGTTACGTGCAGCTGTGACGGGTTGTTTTAATCTTCTGACGTCATCATTGGCTCGCTTGTCAGGTCACGGAGATGACGAGGTGTTTGATGCACTTGGTACGCCGGATGGTCCTTCTTTGCGACGCGTGTTATCTGCGGCAGGGTTGCCGGACCGGACGCATGCTCTGTTTCAGGAATGCATCAGCAGCTGGCAGCGTGTTGAAAACATGCAGATCGATCACTGGGCGAAATCTCGCATTGTTGCTGGCGACTTGATTGCGTTGGAAGATAATCTTGGCATCGAGGATCTGGGAGATCTACAGGATCTGCTGCATCGTCTCTCCAATGAGGCTGCACGTGAAAGTGCGCGCGCTCACGTCGCTGAGATGCTCAGCGACGTTGCTTAGATCTTACTTAAATATTTGAATTTATTAGCTGTCAATCAATTGTGTAAGCGGCTCGCTGGCTTCTTCCAGACGGATGACCAAAGCGACACCGAGTTTGCTGGTGCTGTCGCGTGCATCCTCTGAAATCATTGCTCTGATGGCATTGACGTGCTGCGAGATCAGCTCCTTAGGGTAGGAGCCTTGGGTGTGGGCAACGATCAGAAGCGTCGTCAGGTTGTTGGCGACCCGCCCGATCAGTGGAAAGCCCAGAGTCTCTGCCTGGCCTTTGATGTCGTGAGCGCAACGGAACAATGCGTCATAGGTTTCTGATGAAAAATCAGAGGTTTGAGCCGCGTCATTGGCTATTTTGAGGCAGTCAACTTCAGAACCCATCCAGCTCTCAAACTGACCGGAGAGCTTTTCAATAGCTTCTTCAGCAGCTTTTACTGGATCAAACTTTGCAGCTTCGACTTTCGACATCTTCCGTACTTTTTTCGAAAGGTCGTTGGGAGTTTTAATGCGTTCCGGGGCAGGTTTGTCTGATGTGGGTTGAGAAGCCATGTTCTGCGTAATTCCTCAGTCTGCTTTCCCGGATGTACTCGTGTGTTTCGAGTAGATATTAATTTCTAACGAATTCAAGACGGAATGCCAAGTTTCTGTTGGTGTGTGGAGAATTTTATTTATCCCCGCACGGTTCAGACTTGCACCATCTCAGTATTTGAACATTTCAGAGAGTATCCGTTCGTCCCAGCTGTGATCTTGATCGAACATGATGCAGCTTTGTGCCGTAGCATCCTGATAAATCGTTGTGCTGATAACATTTCGGAATTCAAGGTGATCAGCTGCCGCGTTTACAGGGCGCTTATCTGCCTCAAGGACTTCAATCTTAACGGTATTTTGTGTGGAGAGCAGGGCCCCACGCCACCGTCTTGGTCGGAATGGACTGATGGGAGTAAGTGCCATGAGCGGCGAGTCTATCGGCAGGATCGGGCCGTGGGCTGACAGGTTATAAGCTGTGCTGCCTTGCGGTGTTGAGATGATGACACCATCACATGCCAGTTCTTCCATGCGAACACGACCATCGACAGATATCCGCAGTTTTGCAGCTTGATGAGACTTGCGCAGGAATGAAACTTCATTAATTGCGCGCGCTGTGAACTCTTCTCCGGTCTTATCAATGACTTCAATATTAAGTGGGTGAAGCGGAGTTATCTCTGCTTTTTCAATGCGTTCGACAAGATCTTCGGTTTTGTACTCGTTCATCAAAAAGCCAACGGACCCGCGGTTCATGCCGTAAATTGGCATGCCGGTGTTCATGAACTTATGTAGATAAGTGAGCATAACTCCATCTCCGCCGAGCGCGACGACAACGTCAGCGTCTTCCGGGGCGACAAATCCGTACATCTTTTCAAGCTCTTGGCGAGCAGCTAAGGCACCTTCGGTGTCGCTGGACACAAAGCTGATGCGGTTGATAGTTCTTCTCTTCAAAGACTGCTCCTCCCTGAAAAAGGAGGTAGCATGACTTTTGTGAAAATCAAACTGCCTATATGTCGCTTATTGCGAGATAACCAAGGGTTCATACACTTCCTTACAGTTTTATACTGTTAAAACTACGCGGCTCCACTTAGTATTATATAGTATATTTGTGCACTCTTACTTGTCATTGCTCGGAAAAACATCAAGGGACTGAATTGCAACAGTTTAGGTTTAAGTCGTTATGAGGGGTATGTGTTAAATTAACTTTTAGGTATGTTGATTGTGTTGCAGGTGATTGGGTTTCCATCGAGATATCAATTATCTATAACGTTGCGACGAGAATATACTACTTAACTTTTCTATATATATTTGAGAGTAAGGCCTTTTGGGGCTTGAACAAGAGGTCGGTGGGAGTGCTTGCGCGGCGGCAAGGGCTCCCACTTTTTATTCCCCTGTTCTCATCGAAGGTTGGTCGCTTTATGCCCGCTGTGAACGAGGATAAGTTTTTGTGCCACCTGACATGGCTGAGGGTACGCCGGTTGTTCCGGGAAAGCTGATGGGCAGGCCTTGGTCGCATCTGGCAGCCAGGAAGGCGAAGCACTCGGCCTCAACCGCATCTCCGCGCCAGCCAAGGTCCTCTGCTTGTACGGTTGCGACGTTTGCGCAGCGCTCTATTTCTCGCAGCAGGTGAGGGTTTTTGCGCCCTCCGCCACAGACCACAAGCCGTTTAGGCCGAAGAGGGAGACAGTCCAACCCCTTGCCAACTGCGGAGGCTGAAAAGGCGGTTAAGGTGGCTGCGCCATCTTCTAAGGATAAGCCATCTGCCATGGTCTTGGTAAAGCTGTAGCGATCCAGTGATTTGGGGTAGGCCTGCGTGAAATATGGATTATTGAGTAGATCTTTAAGACGCGCTTCGTCAACGGCACCGCTTTGTGCGATTTTTCCATCCAGATCCATCTCACCCCTGCCGTGGGCGTTGATCCAGTCATTGAGGGGCGCGTTGGCTGGTCCGGTGTCGAAGGCGATCAGCGTGTCTTTGCCATCCCACCAGGAGATATTGCCAACACCGCCGAGGTTGAGGATTGCTGTGCCTGTTGGATCTTCAGAAAGGCCAGCGCTGCGCAGCAAGGCCTGATGATAGATGGCTGCCAAAGGTGCGCCTTGTCCTCCGGCTTCAATATCCTGACTGCGGAAATCGTAGATAACGGGGATGCCGAGGATATCTGCAATGATTTGCCCGTCTCCGAGTTGACGGGTGGCCCCTTTGTTCCCGTTGAGTGGTGCGCGGTGCAGAACTGTTTGACCGTGAAAACCGATCAACGCAATATTTTGCGTGGAAGTCGTGTTTTTTGAAAGGAATTGTGAAATTGCGTGGCCTTGAGCCTCACTCAGTGCCTTTTCCGCTCGCGAGAAGATTTCAGGCTCCTCAGTAGCGAAATTCCAACTCTGAGCGGCAGCCATTGCCTCGGCGATCAACTTATTGGTTTCGGGGGGGTAGGCTGCAAGTGTGTAGGGGCCAAACTCTTCGATGGTTCTGCCATCGGTTTTGATCATGGCGATGTCGATGTTGCCATCCATCACTGTTCCGGTCATCAGACCGATGCACCATTGCGCCGCCATTTATTCCCCTCTCGAAAACCCATGGTATTTTAAAACTGAAAAGATCTCGCAGGTAGAGCATATCCCTCTGCAAATACGAGATTGCATTTCGGGGCTCCGCTCTTACGTGGTCTCCAATTTATAGCTGGTTCGGCACCTGTTACAAATACCGGAACTGTAAATGACCTGTGATTTATGCGGGTTCTTCTGTCTTTGTGGCGACAACACGTACGGCTTTGCCATCAGCATTAAGGACGTGGGGCGGTGCGTTTATGGGACATAGGCTTTGCGATGATGTTTTCAGTCCTACCTGGCCGTGCTCATTAAGCCAAATGGCTAGGTTGCCGATTAGGTAAAGTCAAAATAGCTTCTTTAAACGAAGTTACTTCTGATCTGGAGCTGGCAATGAGCGGAGCGCGTAGAAGCTTTGCAGGCGTGGACTGTGCGGTTGCACAGGCGATTGAGCAGATGGGGGATCCGTGGATCCTGCTTATCCTGCGTTGCCAGTTTCAGGGCATCAAGCGGTTTGATGACTTTCAGGGACATTTGCAGATCTCCTCCAGTGTTTTGACGGACCGGTTGGGACGGCTTGTCAAAGCTGGTCTGTTGCACAAAGAGCAGGACAAGCAAGACAAGCGCGGCACGGTTTATCTGCTCACTGAAAAGGGTCTGGATTTTTATCCGGTGATGATTGCGCTGCACCAATGGAGTGAGCGCTGGGAAGCGCGAGAAGGTGGCCCGCGATTGGAGTTGCTGGACAAAGTTAAGGGGGAGGCTGTGCGCGAGGTGCGGGTGCTTTCCCAAGACTACAAAGAATTAGGTGCCCGGGATGTTGTGGCTCAGATCGGTGATCAGGGCGGCGACATGATGCAGGACATTCAGGACAGATTGAAGAAGCGAAGAGGGGATACTGCCTAACGCCCACATTAGGGATGGCAGTGTGAGACCTTAAAGGGAGTGAGTTTGATATGGCGTTGCCAGATATTTTGAAAAAGACATTACGGTTGCCTGTTGTTGGTAGCCCGCTGTTTATCATCAGCAACCCGGACCTTGTTATTGCGCAGTGTAAGGCCGGTATTGTTGGCTCGTTTCCTGCGCTTAACGCAAGGCCGAAGGAAAAGCTGGAGGACTGGCTGATCCAGATCACGGGGGAGCTGGCAGCCTATGATGCCGCGAACCCGGATAAGCCATCAGCCCCATTTGCCGTCAATCAGATTGTGCATCGCTCCAATGATCGGCTGGAACATGATGTAGCGCTCTGTGTGAAGTACAAAGTGCCAATCGTGATTTCCTCGCTTGGGGCGCGGGCGGAAGTGTTTGATGCGGTGCATTCGTATGGCGGTATTGTTCTGCACGACATCATCACCAACACCCACGCGAAGAAAGCGGTTGCAAAAGGGGCTGACGGCTTGATTGCTGTTGCTGCCGGTGCGGGTGGTCATGCTGGCACAACTTCTCCTTTCGCGCTTATTCAGGAAATTCGTGAGTGGTATGAAGGCCCGTTGTTGCTCTCAGGTAGTATTGGGAGCGGTCGGTCTATTTTAGCTGCGCAGGCTATGGGTGCTGATCTGGCGTATATCGGCTCTGCGTTTATTGCGACAGAAGAGGCCAACGCGGAGCAAGCCTACAAGCAGATGATCGTGGACAGTGGTGCCGAAGACATCGTGTACTCCAACCTGTTTACAGGTGTACATGGCAACTACCTGAAACCATCCATTGAGAACGCGGGTATGGATCCGAGTAATCTGGCGGAAGGCAACCTTAAAACCATGGACTTTGGCAGTGATAAGGACAAGCCAAAGAGCTGGAAAGAAATCTGGGGCTGTGGTCAGGGCATTGGTGCGATTAAGTCTATTGGCACTGTTGCAGAGTTGGTTGCCACGTTTACCGCCGACTATGAGAAAGCCCGGAAAGAGCTGATCGGTTCGACCGCTTCTCTGGAAGCTGCGGAATAAGAGTGGTGTTGCAGCTATTAGGCTGCTGTTTGCTGGAAAATGACTGCACATGACAAGATTGCCGGGGGGTGGCCTCGGCAGTCTTTTTTATTCACATAAGCTTGGGTGTTTCGTCCTTATGAATGTCCTGCCATGAACGTGTGTGAGCGGGGCCAATAATAAAGGAAGAAAAATGCGTATTCTTTGGTGTCTCGGTCTTTTACTGGCCGGTGCTATTATGGCTACAACAGAAGGCCATGCACAAAACCCCCGCCCTTTGACTGATTATTGCAATGGAGCTGACGTGCTGTATGCAAATGGCAGCAATGGCGGTGGCCCTTACCCAATCTTGAAGTGTGGGGAGACCTCAGTCGTCTACAATCGGACAGATTTGAGTTTCCCGATTGCAGTTGTTCAAGGGAACCAGTTCTCACAATCGGCTGCAAATTCTGCGTGTCAAAGTGCAAAGCGAGAAGGGGCCTCTGCGATCGTCTCAAATCTTGCTTCTTTGTGTGTGATCGAACTGGGTCGTGGCTTTTGCTCCTCATGTAATTGAGGGTTGTAGATATATCATGAGTAGTATTGGTTACGGATCTATAAATGTAATCAGTACTACTTATCATATTGAGTTAAGCTCACGAAAGTAATCGTAGTAATCAGTGTTACTCACTTCTGAGCATCGTGACACCCAATGGATATCTATGAGAAACTCTGTTTCATAAATAGGGTATGAGTCTTGCATTATGTTGCTAGACTTGGACGACTTGCGAAAGTTGATTTCAAAATACTCTTTAGCAAAATAAACAAGAATGGCTTAGGTCACATGCAACGAGAGCATTGGGGAAGTCGTATCGGCTTCATTCTGGCTGCTGCAGGTTCTGCGGTAGGCCTTGGTAATATCTGGAAATTTCCTTATTTGGTTGGCGCGGAAGGCGGCGGGGCGTTCCTCATTGTCTACGTGGCATTTCTTATCGCAATTGGCCTGTGTGTCATGATTGCGGAGATTGCGCTGGGCCGTCGTGCTCAGGCTAACCCGTTTGGCGCTTTTGGTCGTATTGGCGGCAAAGGCTGGTCGGTCTTTGGCTTTCTGGCGGTTTTGACCGCGTTTATCATTCTCTCATTCTATTCCGTTGTGGGTGGTTGGACCATTGCTTACATCGTTAAGACGTTAACCGGTGGTTTTGTTGGTTACACGGGGTCAGAGTTTGAAAGTCACTTCGGCGCGCTGGTAACAGATGCTGTTGAGCCAGTTGTGTATCACGGTGCATTTATGGCCATTAGTGTGCTGATCGTTATCAAAGGGATCACCGGCGGTATCGAAAAAGCATCCAAAATCATGATGCCGCTCCTGTTCGTTCTGCTGGCGCTGCTGGTGGTTCGATCTCTGACGCTACCGGGCGCGATGGCTGGCGTGGAGTACTTCCTGGTTCCTGACTGGTCGCACTTGAATGCGGATATGGTGAGTGCTGCGCTGGGTCAGGCATTCTTCACGCTCTCCCTTGGTATGGGTGCGCTGATTACCTACGGTTCTTATCTGGGTAAGAAGGAAAGCATTCCGAATGCAGCCATGTGGGTTGTTGGGTTGGATCTGCTGGTTGCCGTCCTTGCCGGCTTCCTTATCCTTCCCGCAGTGTTTGCTTTTGGTATGGATCCAGCTGCCGGGCCGGGTCTGACCTTTATCACTCTGCCCGCGATTTTTGCTGAACTGCCCTTTGGATTGGTCATTCAGCTGAGCTTCTTCCTGCTGTTGTTTGTAGCTGCGATCACCTCTGCAATCTCCTTGTTGCAGGTTGTGGTGGCATTCGTCTGCGAAGAGTTCAATGTTGCACGTAAGCCAGCGACCATCTGGGTTGGTTTGGCGATCTTCTTGTTTGGCGTTCCAAGTTCTTTGGCGCTGGGCGTTTGGGGAGATATTACGTTCTTTGGAATGAACATCTTCGACCTGCTTGGTTACATCACTGACAACTACTTCCTGCCACTTGGCGCTATTGCGACTTGTCTGGTTGCCGGTTGGGTGAGCTACGACAGTTTTACTGATGAAGTTACTAACGGCGGCGAACGTCCCTTTGCATACCTCACTGCATGGAAATGGATGTGCCGTGTTGTTGCTCCGATTGCGATTATCTGGGTGATGATCCACGCTCTGCTGTAATTCGATAGAATTGCATTAAAAATCAATGAGAAGGCCATCTTTCGGGGTGGCCTTTTTTTAATTGTAAACTCCGGACGCAGCTTGAATGTCTGATGGTTCTCTGAGAAACATTGTTTTCTACTTACGCAAGGTCAGGTCTCGTGCGTAAGTTGTCTTAATAAGGAAACGAGAGATGTTGAGGCAGATTAAGCGTTTTTGGGTCAACTCTATGAATGCGAGATTGCCACGTGAACTCGCTGTTCTGGATGTAGGCAAACAAGAAAGATACCGTTGTGTCAGGGAACATTGGCCGCAATCCTAGATGCAATGTACATGTAAAAAATTTGAGAGAGGCATCGCGTTAGCGGTGCCTTTCGTGTTGTTACAGTCGGGTGTGGCGGCAAACTGGCTGTTTTGAGAAAAATAATTGTGGGCTGGCTTGTAAAGCAGGAAATTGCGTTCCGACATTTGATGTTTTAGTGAAAAGGCAGGTGTGCTCTGCTTGTCTATTAATATTGGCATTATGTAGCTACATCACGCCAAATATGAGTACATATGTCTAGTTTTTGGAAACTAATAGAAATTGTAAAGTAAAAGTATTCCCGTTTTTACTTGTAAGTGAAATTGCCTGTGACAATCTGCCGGGTCAACAAGGCTCAAAATTTCATCAAAACAGCCCCAACACTTAATTCATTTCAAGTCTCCGCACTTGAGTGAAACAATCCATCACATGTTGACTGGCAATAATAAAAATGAAACGTGAGCAATGGGGAAGCCGCTTCGGCTTCATTATGGCGGCTGCAGGCTCTGCAGTTGGTCTGGGTAATATCTGGAAATTCCCATATCTGGCAGGTACCGAGGGCGGCGGCGCTTTCCTCGCGGTCTATCTTCTCATCATGGCAACGATTGGCGTTGGTCTGATCATGGCAGAAATTGCCATTGGTCGTGCGGCTAAGCTTAATCCTGTCGGTGCCTTCCGTGCTCTGGGCGGTAAGCTTTGGATGCCCACTGGTATTCTTGGTGTGGTCACCAGCTTCCTGATCCTGTCGTTCTATTCCGTTGTTGGTGGTTGGACGATTGCATATCTGGTGAAGAGTGTTGTTGGTTCCATACACGTGAATGAGCCTGAGTTGCTTGCCGGGCAGTTCACCGAGCTTGTAAGCGGCATAGGAGAGCCAATCCTGTATCATGGTGCCTTTATGGTGCTCACTATTGGCATCGTGTTGCTGGGCGTTGCAAAGGGTATTGAACGCGCAGTTAAAGTGCTGATGCCGCTGCTGTTTGTCCTGTTGATGGTTCTTGTGGTTCGCAGTGTGACATTGCCGGGTGCGTGGGAAGGTATTGAATTCTTTCTGGTGCCTGACTGGTCGCAGGTAGATGGACCCATGATACGGACAGCTCTTGGACAGGCCTTCTTCAGCCTTTCCCTTGGTATGGGCGCGATGATCACCTATGGCTCTTACCTTGACCGGGGCGCTGATATTCCAAATGCGGCTTACTGGGTGGTGTTCCTTGCAGCTATGGTCGCGGTGCTTGGTGGTTTGCTTGTTCTTCCCGCTGTGTTTGCGTTTGGTATGGATCCAGCTGCCGGACCGGGTCTTACTTTTATCACTCTGCCAGCTGTGTTTGGTGAGATGATTGGCGGTTACTTCTTCCAAATCCTCTTCTTTGCGATGCTTTTGATTGCAGCTCTTACCTCTTCCATTTCGTTGCTTGCTATTCCTGTTGCATACTTTGCGGAGGAGTTTAGGGTTTCGCGCAAGTGGTCAGCAATCATTGTAGGTTTTTTGATCTTCCTACTGGGTATTCCATGCTCGCTTGCAATGGGCATTTGGGGTGATGTTAAGTTCTTTGGAATGAACATCTTCGACCTGATGGCTTATGGCGTTGATGCCTACACCCTGCCATTGGGCGGTATTTTGACAGCTCTGTTTGCAGGTTGGATTGTGCTGGAGAAGGTTGGGCAGGAATTGACCAATGAAGGCACATTGCAGTTTGGGTTGATGACCAGCTTCACTTGGATTATGCGGATTGTTGCGCCAATGGCTGTTCTATGGGTCATGGTTTCCGGTTTGCTTGCTGGTTAAAGCAACCAAGGTTACAAATTAAAACACCCCGCCTTGCCAAGGACGGGGTGTTTTTTTATGCCTGAGCCATGAGTGGCCGTGCTCTTTGGTTCATTCTATGTGATCTTGTTGGGTTACTGGTTGAGAGAGTGCCACTTATTCCAACTAGGACAAAGCTGAACTGGCGTTTTTAATGTTCCTGAAGGGGGAAAAGATCCCTTGATGTTACACCACCCAACCTTGTTGGCTGCGACTTTTTCAGTGGTGAAATCTACTTTGCGCAGCCCTCCCCAATGATCGCAGGTTGCACAGTGTTTATTTGTGATCTTGACTGAGCGATGGTCTGAAACAGCAGAGACAGCTTCAGACCTTAGGGGAAATGCCGCTGTGCCCAATATGGCAAGCGAGGCTGTGGCAAGTATTTGGCGGCGATCCGGTTTCTTTTGAGACATGTTTAGGGGTCCTCAATGCATTGCATGAGAGCGTAGCTAAGAGCTCTTTCTGAAAGATCTTGAGCAACCAACCAATTTATTCGGATTTTTAAGTGCTGGATGAGAGCCTTGGTAAGCTTTTCTTGTTTGGGGTTAGCAGGGCTCATCCAAATAAAAAAAGGGCTGCACGAGGCAGCCCTTTTTTGTATTGCAGCGGAATTTAATTATCCGTTGGTTGGAGCCGTAAATACTTTCACTTCTGGAAGTTCGCCTTCGAACTTTTCGAAGTCAGCAATTACGGTGTGACTACAGTTGCCTTGAGCCAATTTGGACGTGCCAAGGTCAGGGGTCAAAGTGTTGATATCGCCGTAGGCACACAGGCTACCAATTTTGCCACCTTCAACTGGATCGTACCAACCACCTTCGTAAAGGCGGATGACGTTTGGCATAATATCTTCACTTACAATAGCGCCAGCAAGGGTCTGGCCACGATCGTTGAAGATACGAACCACGTCACCGGATTTGATGCCGCGTGCTTCTGCGTCTTTCGGGTTGATCATGCATGGTTCACGTCCTGCAACTGCATAGCCTTCGCGGAGGATCGTGCCGCAAAGCTGGGAGTGCAGACGATCATCGGGGTGAGCGGAGTTGACGTGGACCGGGAACTTCGCGTTTGGACCATCAAGGCGTTCGAGTGGCTCCATCCACATTGGGTGCGGAGGACAGTCGTCGTAGCCCATTTTCTCGATGTTCTTGGAGTAGATCTCGATTTTACCGGATGGTGTTCCAAGGGGTTCAAGAAGCGGATCTTCGCGGAAGTCTGCGTAACGTACGTAGTCTTTGCTGGCTTGAGAAACTGGGTGTACGACAACGCCGTCTTCCCAGAACTTATCGAAGTCAGGCATCTCAATGTTCTTAGTTGCTGCCTGGCTTTGAGCTTTCTCGTAGAAGAATTTAATCCAGTCCATTTCGTCGCGACCTTCAGTAAAGGCTTCCTTGTTGCCAAGGCGGTCGGACAGATCGGCGAAAATGTCGTATTCGCTGCGCGCTTCAAAGACCGGATCAACGATCTTCTTCATCGCACATGTTGCTTTGTTGGAGTAAGAGCCCATTGCTTCAATGTCGTTGCGCTCATAAGCAGACGCTGCCGGAAGCACGATATCGGCAAAGCGAGCTGTTGCAGTCCACTGATAATCCTGAACAATCACTGTTTCCAGTTTCTGCCAGGCCTTGATCATCCGGTTGCGATCCTGATGGTGGTGGAACGGGTTACCGCCAGCCCAGTAGGCAATCTTGATGTCAGGGAAGGTGTAGCGTGTGCCGTTGAAGTCGTATTCTTCGCCTGGTCTTTCCAGCATTTCAACAACGCGGGCAACAGGGATAGAGACAGACCCTTCCATAGCGCCGCCATCGTTCATGCCAGACAGAGCTGGGCCATCGGATGTTGGTACGCCGCCGTTGGAGTAGTGGTAGGAGAGACCGAAGCCACCGCCTGGAAGACCGATCTGGCCGATCATGGACGCGAGGGTAACAAGCATCCAATGTGGTTGTTCGCCGTGGTGCTGACGCTGCATGGACCAACCACTGGTGAGCATGGTGCGGTTGCCCATGAACAAGCGAGCCAGTTCTTTGATTTTTTCAACCGGAACGCCACAGATTTCAGAGGCCCATTCCGCAGATTTTGGTGTTTTGTCTGTTTCGCCAAGCATGTAAGGCAGGAATTTATCGAAGCCTGCTGTGTACTCGTCCATGAAGTCTGCATCATACAGTTCTTCTGTGTAGAGCGTATGTGCCATGCCGAGCATCAAGGCAACGTCGGTCTGTGGTTTGACCTGCACCCAGTCAGCATCAAAGAATTCAGCTGTTTTGGACTTCAGTGGGTCAATACAAATGACTTTTTTGCCGGTCTTTTTGTACTCTTCCAGATAGCCGTAGCTGTCATGGTCTGCGATGAGCCAATCGATCTGGTTGGTTTTGACCGGATCAGCACCCCAAACAACAAGAACATCGGTGTTTTCGACAACAACTGGCCAAGAGGTCTGTTGTTCGTATACTTCCAGCGTACCCATCACGTGCGGCATGATTACCTGTGATGCAGCAGTGGAGTAATCACCTGTGTGAGTTACGTTTGGCATTTGCAGGCCGCGGTTGAGCATACGGCGCAGCAGGCTGCGGCTGTTATGAACTTTACCTGCGCTCTTCCAGCCGTAGGTGCCAGTGAAGACACTGCGTGGGCCGTGCGTTGCTTTGGCGTATTGCAGTTCCTGAGCTACGAGCTCAAGCGCTTTATCCCAGCTTACGCGTACGAAATCACCGTTGCCGCGTTCTTCAACAGATGCTCCGCGACCGTTTTCAAGGTAAGAGCGGCGAACCATTGGGTATTTGATGCGGGATGGTGAGTAAACGGAATCCATTACACCAGCGAGCTGATGGCTAGGGGAAGGATCCAACTCCCAAGGCTTAACCTCTGTCCAGCGGCCATCTTTTACAACTGCCCGGAATGCACCCCAGTGACTGCCGGAGAAAACTTCTCCGTTCGTCGCAGCAAATGCAGCGCCGGGGGTGAAGATTGAGGGAGCCAGTACCCCAAGAGCGCCTAGTGCAGATGCGCCCTTCAGGAAGCTACGTCGGGACGTATAGTTTGCCATGATCTTTGACATCTCTGCTGTCCTTTTTATTTGCAGAACAATCAACTATTTGAGCTCGGTGCTCGATGAAAGCAGCCTGTTTTCTTTGGATTTAACCGTAACCATTGCGTGTAAATGTGGTTCGCGACAGGATTGAACGGGATGTAAAATCGCGTAAACAGGTTGTAAATGAGAGCCCTTAGGGTCTGTCTTTTCCCTCACTCAAAAGCTCAAAATCGGCTGTTAGCCAGCTTTCGAGTGAGGTTGCCAACTCTTTGTAAAGCCCGACAGAATCAAACAGTTTGCAGCTCTCGCAAAACGTGGGGACCCAGTTGAGCAGGTGGCTGGAGAAGAACGAAATCTGGTTTTGGTGGAAGGTTTGCGCCAGAGTGCTATCGCCATTCGCCTCTGCCAAAGCTTCGCGGTCTATGTATTCCGCTAGCACGTTGAGCTGGATGCCAAGGTGATCTGCCGGCTCTTTCAAAGAGTGGTTTACCGAGATGCCAAGATCTTGCAGAATCTCGTTCATTTCAGCAGTCGGCTTTTGGAAGAGCGTGCCTTTTTCATTAAAGTAGGCAGACTCATAAGGCGGGGCTGTGCGTTGGCCGCCGGCTCCCAAAAACAGCTTGGAGAAGGCTGATGCGAGATCCAAGGTCAACTGAGGCTGTGTTTTGTGTTGGTCCGCTAGTTTGGTGAGTTCTGCTGTGAGCGGAACCAATGCTGGGGCCATCGCAAACACCTCCAAGAGGGCTTTGCCTTCTGGAGAGCCGTAGCTCTCCAGTGTTTCTGCTTTCACTTCTGTGGTGAAGAAGCTTGCCAGCCAACGGTAGACGAGGGATCTATCATTGTTTGCCAGGGTGATATCTTCGTGCTTACCCATGTGAGGCCTTTCCACCGGTGTCTTTTGCGTTGAGCTGCAGGTATTTCTGGAGGAGACGGTATTGTTCTTTGTCGAGGGAGATGAAGCGCTTCATTGCTTTCAGGGAGCCAATCCACTGATTGGCGAGGAAGTGTTCCGGATCGCGCAGGCCATGACAGGTGGAGCAGCTGGAGCTGTACATTTCTTTGGTGTACGCCCAGAGCTGGTTTGGATCTGAAACGAGGTTCTCCTTGGAGACCCATGCGTCCAGTTGGACCTGATGCCATGTGAGCTCTGTATCTGGATCAACTTCGGTTTTCAGGCGCTCGATCTTGTCGATGATTTTTTTGCTTACCGTGACGGAGAAAATGCGTTGGCCGCGCAGCGCGTAGATGATGCGGTCCACTTTATCCTGCTGCCAGCCCGCCATGCGGACTTTCACGAAATTACCATCGCGTTCCAGAACGGTGACGTCGGTTCCGCCCATCAAACGACCACTGTTCTTGCCGCCTTTTTCTGCGGTTTTCAGTTCCATGAAGTATGGTTTGCTGGTGATGGCGTAGAGGCGATCTGCTTTTGCACCTTCGCGTGCTGACAGAGCTTTCAAGTCATCAAACATGGTTTTGAAGCCCTGAGACATGTCTGGCAATTTGTGTGCGATGCCTTTGTGACAGGAAATACAGGTTTGACCGTCTTTGAAGCCCTGCTGCATGGTTTTTGAAGCTTTGGGATGCTGCTTCTTGAAATCCATAGAGGCTTGTTTGTGGCAGTTACGACATTGCTTGGAATCGTTGGCTTCCATCTCCGCCCATACGCTTTTGGCCATGGTCAGACGATGTGCTTCAAACTTTTTCTTGGTGTCGATTTTGCCGGTGAGCTTGGAATAAACTTCCTTGGCCGCCTTCACCTTGCGGATGATTTTTGGAATGGTTTCCTTCGGTACGTGACAGTCTGAACAGACTGCTTGCACGCCGGATGCGTTGGAGAAGTGAGGGGATTTTTTGTACTCCTCATAAACAGTGCTCCGCATCTCGTGGCAGGACACACAGAAGTCCAGTGTGTTTGTGTAGTCCATGGCGGTGTTGAACCCACCCCAGAACACAATGCCAGTCGCGAAAGTCACCAAGAGAAGCAAACTGATTGGGAAAATTGCGGTTTTCGTCCGCAGGAGTTGCCAGATTTTCATTGGTTATCTCTTTTGCACTCTCGGACAATTGGTCCGGTCAATGCTCAGAGAATTAGACTAAGGTTGTAAATAGCGTTTGGAATAATTATGAACGGCGTGTAGAATGGTGTAAACACGATGTAAACAAACGAGCCAATAACAAGCATATGTCTAACAAGTCACACATTCTCGTTGTTGATGATGATCTCACCAGCCGCGTCGCACTTTCCGGGTATTTTGAGACTGAAGGCTACCATGTTTCGGAGGCGGAAGACGGGGCGCAAATGCGTGCTGTTTTTGCTGTTGGAAATGTGGATCTGATCATGCTTGATAT
This sequence comes from Pseudovibrio sp. Tun.PSC04-5.I4, assembly GCF_900104145.1. NCBI lineage: Bacteria > Pseudomonadati > Pseudomonadota > Alphaproteobacteria > Hyphomicrobiales > Stappiaceae > Pseudovibrio > Pseudovibrio sp. Tun.PSC04-5.I4. The sequence continues at coordinate 4,368,576 of NZ_FNLB01000006.1, forward strand.
CCGCCTGCCCGATGATGATGGCCTGACTCTCCTGAAGGAAGTGCGCAAGCATTCTGACGTCGGCGTGATTATGGTGACAGGCCGGACTGATGATGTAGACCGCATTGTTGCGCTTGAAATGGAAGCCGACGATTATGTGATGAAACCGTTCAACCCGCGAGAATTGTTGGCGCGTTCCAAGAACCTATTGCGCCGTGTTAAAGCCGGGCGTGCCCATGTGCCTGCAGATGTGCGGGTGAGGAATTTTGCTGGTTGGCAGTTGGATCTGGATAAACGACGGTTGCTTTCTGCCGCGCAGGAAGATGTGCGCCTGACACGAGGTGAGTTTGAGCTTCTGGCGGCGCTTTGTGAAAACACGGGCCGCGTTCTTACACGAGATAACCTGCTGGATTACCTCAACCACCGCGAATGGGATCCGAGTGACCGTACCGTGGATGTTTTGATTGGACGGCTGCGCCGGAAAATCGAAGTGAACCCCAAAGATCCCTCCCTCATCGTGACGGTTCATGGGGTTGGTTACGTCTTTACCGGCACAGATTGATGTCCAGCGGTTCCGCCTTTATTCCGCAGCGTCTTGCAAGCAGCTCAACCATGTTTCATTGAGAATATGTTTTGAGGCTGTAAATGCGATTTCCAGTGAGCCAAACAGCTCCATCACTTTGTGCTCTTCCTTGTTATTTGCGGCGTGTTCTAGGCTCTGTGATAGGTGCGCTACATGGATGAGGCCTACATTGTGAGAGGCGCCTTTCATGCCATGGGCTCTGTTTTCAATCTTGCAGAAATTCTTGGCCGCGATATCGTTGCGCAGTTCGGGAATAAAGTAGAGCGTTGACTTCATATAAGCTTCAATAATCCGTCTAGCACGTGCTTCCCCAAGCATATTGTAATGGCCATGAACCACTGCTACGTCGATCAACTCGGTGAGCTGTTCGCAGGTCTTTTCTTTGGCGTTGCGGGCAAACATGGCTCTGTCAGACAGGCAGGAGGCGATGGCATCTTCCAATTCGTCCTGCGTGTAGGGTTTGCCGAGGAACCCATCTGCTCCGACAGCGAAACTTCTTTCTATCTCCGCTAAGATGATACAGGCGCTTTGGACGATGACAGGGATTTCTGCGATGCTGAAGTGCTTGGAGGCACGGATTTGGGCGATACTATCAATTCCGCTCAAGCCCGGCATACGGTTGTCCATCAACACCAGATCATAGCGGTGCTCGTTGAGCTTTTGAAGCGCGTCTTCCCCGCTGGAAACGGTTGTGGACGTGTGGCCGAGTTTTTCCAAAAAGCCTTCAGTAACCAGTTGGTTGACCTCGTTGTCTTCCACCAGCAAGACCTTGAGCTTCTTTGGTTTCCAGATGGCTTTTCTGTCATCGATCATGCTGACGGATTGGTCCGTCTCATAAAACGGGACTGAAAAGCGGAAGATGCTTCCGGCTTCTGCATTGGGCTGACATCCTATCTCGCCCCCCATCGCTGTGACCAATCGTTTTGATATGGCCAAGCCTAGCCCTGACCCACCAAACAACCGGTTGGTAGATGCATTTTGTTGCACGAATGGTTCGAAGAGGTAACTGGCATCTTTGGATGGCAATCCGATACCGGTATCAGTGACCGTAAATTGCAAGCAGTTTGTGTGACGGATTTTTAAACGCGGTATCGCGACCTGAATGGAGACAGACCCTACATCGGTGAATTTAACCGCATTACTCACTAAATTGAGAAGGACTTGTCTGATTTTGGTGGGGTCGGCCCGAATGATATCCGGCACATCCTTGCTGACGTGAATGTTGAGTGAGAGCGCCTTTTTTTCTGCATCCTGTGCGACGAGGTTTTCAACTTGCTCCACCACTTGCCGAATTTTGAAATCGACCGTCTCAAGTTCCAGTGAACCAGCTTCAATCTTGGAATAATCCAGCACGTCATTGAGGATTGAGCGCAGCATTTCACCAGAGGAGACAATCCCGCTGAGGTAACGCAGTTGATCCTGCCCCAACTCTGTATCCTTCAGCAGATCCGCTAGTCCTAACACCCCGTTGAGCGGCGTGCGGATCTCATGGCTCATTGCAGCGAGGAACGTGGATTTGGCGTTGTTGGCCGCTTCTGCTTCTTCCCTGGCTTTCTTGTGGTCTGTGACATCGTTGAGGATGACGATCAATCCAAAGTATTTTTCGCTGAAATCGGCCATTTGTTGCGCGCGAATATCGAAAAATCTTGGGCCGGATGCCGTGTCCAGCTGCACATCTGTAAAGCAACTTTCCATACCTTTTGGTAGATATGGCCTGAGCTGGTCAGTTAGTGTGTTGAGCCTGCTGTGATTTTTATGTTTGGCACCGCTGTATTGTAAGCCGGTGAAGATCGTCTGAGTCGCATAGTTGAAGTCGTTGATAGACCCGTCTTCATTGAGTAGAACGATAGGGTCGCTGAGGCTTTCCAGAATAGTCAGGTATTTGTTCTTGTCATTGGTGATCCGGCGATTTTCTTCATAAGCTGTATTTAGTTTGTCGCTTTCTGTGACGCTGCACCATTCAGTTGAAAAGCCTAGCTCCATGAAATCGAAATAACGATGCAAAAAAGCATGGTAATTGGCGATTTGAGCGGGCTCATAGCTCTGGCCATCTACCAGATCCAGATAGGATTTGCGGTAGTACTTGGTCAGACCAAGGAAATAACCAAGAGTGACGCCTCTGGATCGGTGGCTGCGTGCTTGTTCTACGCCAAACGCTGCGATGGGGTGGGTTGAGAAATCTGCGTTGACGGGAATTTCCGGAGGATGATCATAGGTGTCCAATGCCTCAATAATGGAACTGGACAGGCCGGTGATTGAAGCTCTCCAAGCTTCTCGGAGGGTGGCCGTATATTGGGTGTAGCCCTGATTTTTTGCGTAAAAGAAAATGCGGTCAATCAGAGAATTTTCACTCTGTAGAATAAGGGTGCGCAGCACGTCCATAACGGCCTCCATCTTAACCCTATGGTATTATCCGAAGGGTGAAGATGATCAATGGAAAACTACTGTTCTACGTGCTGAAGCGTAGGGGAAAACCCTATTGAAAACAAAGCATAAGGCATTTCCAAAGTTGCCATAGAGAGGGTTTAGTTCAGATACCTCAGGCCAAATTTATGCAGGGCATCTCGCAGTGTTTCCTGGTTCTCCAGATGTTGAACTGTTTCCGCTTCATGGCGATCAATTTGGGGGCTTTCCTCTGACATCCGCAGGTTATCATCTGCGGATTCTCCAAGTTCCATGAGTATGTGGCCAAGGAGTTGCGTTCGTTCAGCAGGGGTATGCTCCAACTTGAGCGCTAAGTAGTCTTTTAGTTTTTCGAAGTCGTCATGCAAGATGGCATTGTCGTCAATTTCGGACCTATAATTGCTGATGATGCCTTCAAGGGCGTTCAAGTCTTCACCTGCATTTGGGTTTTCAAAGCTCATCACAGATCTCCTGTTTATCTGCCAGTTGTATGTATGTCGCTGACGTGAATCACTGAGGTTTATCTAGCCATAAAATCAGGAACTGAGATTTGAACATTGGTTTTGTCGTAAATCTACGGCTAAGCCGGGTCGTGCAATTCTATGACATTTGTAAGTTTCCGTTGCTCTTTTGAAGAGCTGAGGATTGTGTTTGTTCAAGATAGTTTAACCATAGAACGCACCTTGTTTTTACATCCCTCACGAAGGCCGTTGCGTCTCGTCTTGCCTCATATGATTTCAAAACTGCGATTTTGTGAGGAATAGCCGCGTGACACAAACAATTACAGCAAAAGACTTAGATACAGCCACTTTGGATTTTGGGCTTCTTGTGGGGCTTTTGCTCCCCTTGGGGAAAGAGCCTGAAGAGTATGAGTTAAATCAGAACTGGCTTCGCGATCCCGTTGCTCAGTTACGCAAACGCCTTGAAACGGTCAGTGATGACCTGAAAGCATGCCTTAGAAACGCGGTGCATTCGTTGAGCATTGCTCCTCATTCTAAGGAAACGTCTTCTTCTGCAGACGAATTGGTGGAATGGAACCCGCTGCTGTTCCCCGCAGTTGGATTTGGGGGACATGTGGGAGATCTTGGTGAGGTGCCAGCTGTTGATTGGCTCTCATTGATTGCCAATGGTGGTGATGTGCCTGAAACGCTTGAGAATTGGGTTCAACGTATAGCGGGTGACCAAAAAACACTGAAAGCTTGGGGTGCTGCGCTGGCTGGTTTGGTCACCGGTGATGTTGATGAGCCAAAAGGGACGGGGACCAGCGGTGATCCCTATCTTTTTGCCCTGCGAGAGTTTGGCAATATGGGAACGCTGTACTTATCCCTTGCAGGTAAGAGGGAAAAAAATGGCTCTTCCGCGCTTATTCCAGGATTGGCGTTTGACAGTGACCCCATAAACCTAACGGGCAAAAGCTAGTGCTTTGGTGATCTGCGTATGGCGGCTTCTCTTCTCAAGCGGGGAGCTTGCTGGCTGAAGCCAGAAAAGCAAAAAGCCTCTCGGAGGAGGCTTTGAAATACTCTTGATAAATCAAGAAGAAGAGTGGTGCCGACAGTAGGGATCGAACCCGCGATCCCCTGATTACAAGTTGCAATTGGCAACTGGAGGTTACTTACCCTGAACTACGATTCAGTACTATGAATCAATGAGTTGTAGAAAATTATTTGCTTCCGCCTACCTTGTATTTCGCGGTGAAACTCGTACATTTACTTACAATATGCTGACAAAGAACGGTAGGCATAAGACAAGCGACCTATGAGGGCTTGAGGCCGTGTTTCACACAGGGCCTTAAGAGAACCTAATGGTCGCATAGCTACATCGCATGTCATCTGAAAGGTGTTGCGACGTTAAGCTGATTCTGGTCGCAAAAGGCTCCTGCAGACGCATTTCAGGCGTTAATCGTGACAGCCCGCTTCCGCTCAGTAAAAGTGTCGAGGCGATGCTTGCGGATAGTGTTTGAACATCGTTGCTGGCGGGGTGTAACGAAGAGGTTGCGCAGGCCCGAAAAGCCAACCAGAAACCTCTGTAATTGGCCTACAGGTTTGAACCTTTGCATGGTTCGCTCCCGCTTTAGCAAGGCAAGTGCGAGTTTTCTGCCCGGTTGTTGAGGCTCTTATGGGAGCGATGCTCGACCTCTGGCATGACCCAGCGTTTTGCTGTCCCATAGGAGCTGAGCTTGTCGGTTATTATTCGTTTTGGCGTAAGGCCCTGCCTCGATAAAAGCCGGGTGAGTGAGCGCTTGGCAGCCTTGGTATTTCGGCGGTTCTGAAGAGTTTTGTCAAGTTTATAGCCACCCTGATCGACGGCTCGCCAGAGATAATAACGGTTACCCTAAATGGTGATGACGACCTCATCCAGATGCCAGGCGTCCTCGCTACCGCGCGCATTGCGACGCAACCGGCGAACGCAGGCTGGTCCGAATTTGGTCCCCCAGCAGCGGATGGTTTCATACGAGACCATAATGCCGAGCTTCACCGCCATTTCTTCCACCTCGCGCAGGCTGAGAGAGAAACGGTGATAGATCCAAACGGCGTGGGCAATAATCTATGGCGGAAAGCGGTGTCGGTTGTAGTCGATCGGGACTGAAGTCATACGCCACTGCTATCCTATCAATCTGGCCGGAAAGTTAAAGTGACATCACCCCACCACTGCATGGGAAGTCATGTGGTGCTGTTGGTGTTTGCTGGTCCTATTCGCCGACGACAGGCCCCTTAGCTGTCTTGCTGTCGTCCTTATGAAATAACTCGTGGATGTCTTCCAGAGCGACGCCTTTGGTCTCTGGTGCGCGGCGGATGGCGTAGACGGTTCCGATACAACAACAAATGGCGAAGAACAGGAAGATTTCGGTGATCGAAAAGAGCTGATTCAATTTGGGGAAGCCAAACACCACGAGGAATGTGAAGACCCAGTTGACGGTTACCGCCACTACCATCCCTTTGGCCCTTAGGTAATTTGGGAACACCTCAGACATGTAGACCCATGGTAGAGGCCCCATGGAGAGGGAATAGGATATCACATAGAGGCAAAGACCTGTAACGGCCAGTGCTGTACCAATCCCATCTCCCATGAGAAAGCCACCCACGATCAAGAACTGGGAAAATGCGCAGGCGGGCAATCCGTAGACCATCAAAGGTCTTCGGCCGACGCGATCAATAAGGAACAAGCTGGCAGCAGCTGCCAGAGCGAGTGCTGCGCCAAGCCCGACCGTTGCAGACAAACGGCTTGCCTCCTCAGAAAATCCCAGGTCACCAAAAAGTTCTGGCGCATAGAGGACGACTGCATTGATGCCACTGAGCTGCTGGAACAGGAAGGTAAAGACGCAGAAACTGGTGATGGGGCGGTTTCGCGGGTTGATAAGGTCCAGCCACCCTCCCTTTTGGTCTGCCACTTCGGCGAGATCTTGTTCGATCCGTTTAACATTGCCTTTAACCCATGCCTCCGATCGGTCAGGCTCTATCTTTTCAAAGACGGCTTTGGCCTCCGCTGAGCGGTTTGCCATGATCAGCCAGCGCGGACTTTCGGGTGCGCTCCAAATTCCGAAGAGCAAAAGTGCTCCAGGGATCGCGGAGAGGAGAAACATGAACTGCCAGCGATTGATGGTTTCTGCGCTGTAGCCAAGATCGAGCGTGATTAGATTGGAAAGGTAGCCAAGAAAGACACCAAAGGAGATCATGAACTGGAACGCGGCAAGCATACGACCTCTGATTTTGCGCGGCGCAATTTCAGAGACGTATTGGGGCCCTGCCATTGAGGACAAGCCAATTCCCATTCCGATGAGAGAACGAGCAAACGTGAGCACAAAAAGGTCTTGGGCAACACTGGATAAGACGGCTCCGGTGATAAAGAACAGGGCTGCGATGATGACTGTTGACCGTCTGCCAAATGTATCACTGAGGTAGGCGCTCAGGTATGCTCCGATCAAACCGCCGATGGACAAGGACGCGACCAGAAGGCCTCCCCAATACGCAGAGAATTGCAACTCTGCTTTGATGGGTTCGTAAGCGCCAGCGATAACGCCTTCGTTGTAGCCATAGAGTAAACCGCAGAGTACGGCGATGCATGCCAGAAGGATAATCATACGCAATCCCTTTCAAGACCAAGGGAAAGTATAGGCAGAGGTCTCTAACCAACCGGAGAACACACAGCTCTGAATTGAATTATTTTTCACAAGACCCCAATAACGTTTGGCCATCTACAGAAAAAGCAACACTGAATTTTTCAGTGTATCCAAGGAGATCAAGGTGCTTATGCTGTGCCTGTTAGGCCCTATGGGCACATAGAGCTGGCTCGGGAATTTTGACAGGTTGTATAAGTGGATTTAGCTCCTGAAACTGGCATGATGCTAAGAACAGGAGACCATCATGAGCAGACGTCCCCACTGGTCCCATAGTCCCGCGTTCAAGGAAAAGGTAGCTTTAGCCGCTATTCGCGACGAGAAAACCTTGAGTTAATTAGCTCAGGACTTTGACGTGCACGCGAACCAAATCAAGCAACGGAAAGATCAGGCCCTTGCAGCCATACCAGATGTGTTTGGAATTAATAAACAAGCCAGGTAAGAGCCTGATGTGGAGGTCAAACGGCTGCATACCAAGATTGAGGAGCCGGCTTTGGAGACCGATTTTTCGGACTTCGATGGGATCGTGGCCCCAGTGGGCCTCGTTAGCCCGTAAGAAGGCACTCACAAAAGCGGGTTTACTGAACGCCAAAAGATGATTGACCACAAACATGACCTTACAATATTCCGTCAGGCCAAAGCCCTGAGTATATCCAGAAGCAGTGTTTGTTACCGGCCCCACCCAGTTTCATCGGAAACGTTGAAATTCATGCGTGGGCTGGATGAGCTGCATCTGGAGTATTCGTTTGCAGGTAGCGGCATGGTGATTGTTGAAGGCAGAGGGCTTTCATATCGGTCAGTGCGCAGTGAGATCCTTGATGAAAAGGACGGGTATTGAGGCAATCTACTGACGCTCAAACACTTCTAATCCCACACCGTATCACAAGATCTTCCCGTATCTGCTGCGCGGTGTGGCGGTCTTGAGATCCATCAGACCTGGGCGGTCGACATCTCATATATTTCGATGGCGAAGGGGTTCGTCTATCCGGTTACCATCATTGACTGGCACACGCCGGATCAGGCTTACTGCAACCACACGCTGCACATAACGCAAGCAGCGGCGTAACCGGAGCGGATCCACTTATAAACGACATTCAACTGTTCAAATAAACCGAACCACCTCCATCAATCATGGCTCACATTCTGAAGCACCGAGCAATGGTCCCTAGGACTATCATCCCGATTTCGCAATTTGGTGATGATACTTTTGAGCAGAGGACATGGACGCTCAGAGGGGAAACGCGCGAACGTGGAGATTGCTAGGTGTTCTTCGCCAGATTATGTTGGTGCCGAGGAGGTGCTGGCTCAGGATCTTCTTGGCGCAGTAGACTATTTCAGAGACCAACCCTGTGTTATCGCCGATCAAATTGTGTTGGTTGGCCATTTGCAAGGCGGGAGCGTCTCTCTTGCTGCTGCAAACAAAACCCTGAGGGCGGTCGCGGCGTGATTGCATTTGCGCCCGGCGCCGGACGCATCCCCCAAACCCAATTTTCCGAGAAAATTTGGTGGAAGCAGCCTTTAAGAAAATTGGCACGAAGGATGTTCAAGGCGTACATGCCTGATGGGGCTACCGGTCCTGAGTTAGGTATCCTACCGCCCGCCGGTAACGAAGGTCACAGCCTTTTTCTTAGAAATTATAGGCCAGACATATGGGTACCTATCGCAGAACCATTTCTTGAGCGTGTTCTGCAATATCCGAACTGCGCCAGTCCATAGATCCGCAACTTTCCGTGAGATTTTCGCTCAAAGGTAGGTTGCGAGACTAGCAGAAGTAGCGCTTCCAGCCAGAATGAAGTGGCTTTGCTTTTCTGCTGTCGGTCGCTTTGGACTCCAAAAGGTACTCGTTGAGTGGCTGAAGAGCATAAGTCAATCTTGCTTGGGGGATAACTGAGTGTGTGAAGGCTTGTGACAAGAGGTGACAAAGTTCTGACGGCTTCGATTGTGTCAAACCTCACAGAAATCCTGTCTGCTGACGACTAGTGACAACATCAGCAGCTTTTCCAGTATTAAATTGAAAGGGTATTGGGAGGGGTTAGGAGGGGCGAAATCCTGCTTACAAAAATACCCATTGCTTACAATATGCTGACAAAGGGTAGAAAAGCAAAAAGCCTCCCGGAGGAGGCTTTGAAATTCTCTTGATAAATCAAGAAGAAGAGTGGTGCCGGCAACAGGGATCGAACCCGTGACCCCCTGATTACAAATCAGGTGCTCTACCATCTGAGCTATGCCGGCGCGTCTTCGTTGGAGCGGTATTTACGGCCGACAGCGGGGTTTGTAAATACCCAAAATGCAAAAAAATGGAAGAATTCACAGGGGAGCGAATAATTCACTCCAAATGAGCGTCAAAATGTCGATTTCGGCATGTCTTTTCCACATGCTCTAGCTTCAGCTCGTTGATATTGATGGAATAATTCAGCTGCGGACACTGTTTGCGTTGTTTTGTGCGTTCTTTTGAAAGCTTGTGGTTTTTTATGAGTGGCTTTGTTTTCTGAAGGAAAAGGTGCGTGTTTCCCGAGAAACCAGCCAAGCAGATGTGTGGAAGGTTGCGCACGGTGTTGGGGTAAGCTGTGGTGGGTGTCTTATTCCCCTTGCGGACCGAAGAAACTCGTTCCTGTCTAAGTGGGGAAGGGTGCCAGCGCACCTGTTGATAGGTGCGCCTGGCTGACCACTGTCTTAATAGCTTAGAGAGAGCGGGAGGCTGTCAGGTTATGATAATCCCATTTTCATGCGCGCTACATATAATGAGAGAATTGCAGCGTTGGAGACGTTGAGCGATTTGATCGGACCTGGCATATCCAGCCGGGCCAATGCATCACAGTTTTTCCGCACGCCTTCTCTGACGCCTTTGCCTTCTGAGCCCAGGACAAGGAGGGTCTTATAGGTAAAGGGTGTGTCTTCGAGCGATGCTGGGCCTTCACTGTCCAGCGCGATGGCCTGATAGCCCATCTTTTGCATCTCGCCCACAAAGCGGGACATGTTTGGTACGCGGACGTGTTTGAGCATGTCCAATGCACCGGAGGCAGCTTTTGCCAGTACGCCGCCTTCTTCAGGAGCGTGACGCGTGGTGGTGACAACAGCGTCTGCACCAAGGGCAACAGCTGACCGCAAAATTGCACCTACATTGTGTGGATCGGTCACCTGATCAAGCGCAAGAACAAGTGTGCCTTCTTCCAACTCACTCGCGTCATATTCAGGAAGGGGGTCAACAAGTAGCAGTATGCCCTGGTGGACAGCATCCTTTGAGACCATGCGATCTATGTCGCGCGGGCTTTTAGATTCAATTGGCACATCGATTGTGACGTTCCGCTCTTCCAACCGGCGAAGTGCATTTTGTGTCACGACCAGCGTGTGGCGTTTGCGATCGGGATTGTTGAAGGCAGCTTCCACTGTGTGAAGCCCATATATATAGTAGGGCCCATCATCACTTGCTGATTTTTTGAGCCATGGTTTTCCCTTGGACCCCTTGTTAGGGCCTGATTTGGAAAACTCTTTGCTCTTTGCGTCAGCTTTGGGGTGCTGAGAGGATCGCTCGCCGCCTTTTGGAGGGCTCAAACGGGTTTCACTCTCGCTCTTTTGATTTCTATAAGTGCTCATGGCTCCTCGATACTCTTGTCGCGGCAATGCTTCAAGAAGATTGGATGCAACATTCTAAACATTCTGCATTCCTGATAATTATTGCTGAGAATTGGATACGCCTTGAAGAGCCAAATATTTTGGACTTAGGGATTCCCGCAGATTTGAATTGTAGGAAGGAAGAAATAGGCCCTCACATGTGAAGAACCCTGCTTTCGCAACACCATACCTGGGGAACTCAACGTCATTTTCACCCAAAAAAGGGGGAAAACCGGTTGGCCTGTTGATTTTGCACAGGCACTTGCAAAAGAGGCGTTGACAGATGGCGTTAGCATCGGCATAAACCGCGCCACAGGACGCGGCGCATCTCTTGCAGATTAGCGGCGTGTTTCGTAAAGCGAGTTTCGAAAGTTTCTCCACACTGGAGAGTTTTCTGTCGATCTCGGAGGAGTGCCCGAGTGGCTAAAGGGGGCGGATTGTAAATCCGCTGGCTATGCCTACGTTGGTTCGAATCCAACCTCCTCCACCATCGACAAGAAATTGGTTATGCGGGTGTAGCTCAATGGTAGAGCAGCAGCCTTCCAAGCTGAATACGAGGGTTCGATTCCCTTCACCCGCTCCAACTTCCATTCTTGCTAGTAAGCGAGTTTATCCTGAAAGAATCCTTGAGGTCTTTATTTAGGCTTCGAGCTTTGATCAACGGAACTACGATTAAATAGAGAGCTACGCCCATGGCTAAAGCAAAATTTGAACGTAATAAGCCGCACGTCAACATCGGCACAATCGGCCACGTTGATCACGGCAAAACTACGTTAACTGCAGCAATTACCAAATTCTTTGGTGACTTCAAAGCTTACGACGAGATCGATGGTGCTCCAGAAGAGCGTGCTCGCGGTATCACTATTTCAACAGCACACGTTGAATATGAAACCGAAGCTCGTCACTACGCACACGTTGACTGTCCAGGTCACGCCGATTATGTGAAAAACATGATCACTGGTGCGGCTCAGATGGATGGCGCGATCCTCGTAGTTAACGCTGCAGACGGCCCAATGCCACAGACACGTGAGCACATCTTGCTCGCTCGTCAGGTTGGTGTGCCGGCTCTGGTGGTCTTCATGAATAAAGTTGACCAGGTTGATGACGAAGAATTGCTTGAACTCGTAGACATGGAAGTGCGTGAGCTGCTTTCTTCCTACGAATACCCAGGCGACGATATTCCAATCGTTGCAGGTTCTGCACTTGCTGCTCTTGAAGAACGCGACGACGCGATCGGCAAAGACAAAATTGTAGAGCTGATGGCTGCAGTTGATGCGTACATCCCAACTCCTGAGCGTCCACGCGATTTGCCGTTCCTTCTGCCTATCGAAGACGTGTTCTCAATTTCCGGCCGTGGTACTGTTGTAACCGGTCGTGTTGAGCGCGGTATCGTTAAGGTCGGCGAAGAAGTTGAAATCGTTGGTGTTAAAGACACAGCTAAAACTACCGTTACCGGTGTTGAAATGTTCCGCAAGCTGCTCGATCAGGGTGAAGCTGGCGATAACATTGGCGCATTGATCCGCGGTGTTTCTCGTGAAGAAGTTGAACGTGGCCAGGTGCTTTGTAAGCCAGGTTCGGTTAACCCACACACGAAGTTTAAAGCTGAGGCTTACATCCTCACCAAGGAAGAGGGTGGACGTCATACTCCATTCTTCACCAACTACCGTCCGCAGTTCTACTTCCGTACGACTGATGTGACTGGTGTAGTTTCTCTGCCAGATGGCATTGAAATGGTGATGCCTGGTGATAACGTTTCAGTTTCGGTTGAACTTATCGTACCAATCGCTATGGAAGATGGTCTGCGCTTCGCTATCCGCGAAGGCGGTCGTACCGTCGGCGCTGGCGTCGTAGCTGAAATTATCGAATAAAGACTTTTTAAGTCTTTACACTTCGTGTCGCGACATGTATTGCGACACGGTACCTTCTGAAAGGAAGTGTTTTCAGAAGGTTATAGGTTTTTGCTCCTTTCGTGGAGCGCTTGTAGGGGTATAGCTCAGTTGGTAGAGCGACGGTCTCCAAAACCGTAGGTCGCGGGTTCGAGCCCTGCTGCCCCTGCCACTTTTTCGATATTAAATAATTCTTGATTAATCGAAGAAGGTGGCATATGAAGAGTTTTCAGGGATCGGGCGCGTGGAAGTTTCTGCGCGCCCACCTGTCGTGCAATAGGCCGGGACCGGATGGCAAAAACCAACCCTTTTACATTTATCCAGCAAGTTCGTTCAGAAACAGCGAAGGTCACTTGGCCGTCGCGTAAAGAAACCGGTGTGACCACATTGATGGTCTTCATTATGGTTTTTCTGGCGGCGATGTTCTTTCTTGCAGCTGATCAGCTGATGAGCTTAGGTATCAGTTTTCTGCTTGGCTTCTAAGTAGCTCTGCGGGCAATTATAGTAGGAACGAGATTTAAGATGGCCAAGCGCTGGTATATTGTTCACGCTTATTCTAACTTTGAACGCAAAGTTGCGGAAGCGATTAAAGAAAGAGCGAAGCAGCAGGGCCTTGAGGACTCATTTGATGAGGTTCTGGTTCCGACTGAGAAATTCGTTGAAGTTCGTCGTGGTCGCAAGGTTGATGCCGAGCGTAAGTTCTTCCCAGGTTATGTGCTTGTGAAGATGGAGATGAGCGACGACGCTTATCACCTGATCAACGATACGCCGAAGGTTTCTGGCTTTCTTGGTAATGACAAGAAGCCTATGCCTATCTCTGAGGTGGAAGCGCAGCGTATTCTTAATCAGGTTCAGGAAGGTGTCGAAGCTCCTAAACCTTCCATTAGCTTTGAAGTGGGTGAACAGGTTCGCGTTAGCGATGGGCCGTTTGCTTCCTTCTCTGGTCTTGTCGAGGAAGTCGATGAGGAACGGACACGTCTTAAAGTGACAGTGTCCATTTTCGGCCGGGCTACCCCGGTTGAGCTTGAATACGGACAGGTCGACAAAGTCGGCTAAGTTCGGGTTAGGGCGGCAGGTGAGGCATACTTTCGTCGGTGTGTCGGAAGCCAGACCGCCCGCTCTCTTATCCAGTGAGATGCGACAAGCGTGATCTCACTAATCCATTCTGGAGAGAATTATGGCGAAAAAGATTGTAGGCTTTATTAAGCTTCAGGTGCCAGCAGCTTCTGCTACACCATCCCCACCAATTGGTCCTGCGCTAGGTCAGCGCGGTCTTAACATCATGGAATTCTGTAAGGCGTTTAACGCTAAGACCCAAGATGTTGAGAAGGGTGCTCCTTGCCCAACCATCATTACTTACTACTCCGATAAGTCTTTCACTTTTGCAGTTAAGACAGCTCCGGCTTCTTACTTCATCAAGAAAGCTGCGAAAGTAAAATCTGGTTCAGCAACTCCAGGTCGCGGAACAGTAGCTTCCGTAACCAAGGCTCAGGTTCGTGAGATCGCTGAAGCCAAGTTGAAAGACCTCAACGCTAACGACATCGAAGCAGCAATGCTGATGATCGAAGGCTCCGCCCGTTCCATGGGCGTGGAAGTTACGGAGTAAGGGTATCATGGCTAAAGTAGGTAAGCGTATTAAAGCTGCTCGCGAAGGTATCGATCGTGAAAAAGATTACGGTCTGACCGAAGCTCTTGACATGATCAAAGCTCGTGGCACAGCTAAGTTTGACGAAACTGTTGAACTTGCGATGAATCTTGGTGTTGATCCACGTCACGCAGACCAGATGGTTCGCGGCGCGTGTGTTCTTCCAAACGGTACCGGTAAAACTGTACGCGTTGCTGTTTTTGCTCGTGATGCGAAAGCTGACGAAGCAAGAGCTGCTGGCGCTGACATTGTTGGTGCTGAAGAACTGGTTAAGGAAGTGCAGGGCGGTACGATCAACTTCGATACCGTTATCGCAACTCCTGACATGATGCCACTCGTTGGTCGTCTTGGTAAAGTTCTCGGTCCTCGTGGCATGATGCCTAACCCTAAGGTTGGCACTGTGACCCCTGATGTGACTAAGGCTGTTACCGACGCTAAAGGTGGTTCTGTACAGTTCCGCGTTGAAAAAGCTGGTATCATCCACGCTGGTGTTGGCAAAGTTTCTTTCGGCGCTGAAAAGCTTGCTGAAAACGTGAAATCTTTGGTTGGCGCAGTGATTAAAGCTAAGCCATCTGGTGCAAAAGGTATCTACGTGAAGCGCGTAGCACTTTCATCCACGATGGGACCGGGCGTAAAGGTTGAACTTGGTTCAATTACCGAGTAAAGACCACGCTTATAAGAGTTGCCTCCCGCTTTATTGCGGGAGGTTTTAACGCTGGAAGGCTGTTATGGTCTTTCGGCATCCCTGTCCGAGACTGCAGGTGTTGGCTTTGCCAACTTAAGTTTTCTTTCGAGAAGGCCTGCATAGATGGAGAAGATCTGAATTGGTTGATATAGCATATTGCTGTTCGTCAGTACAGTTCGAACCAAATTGCCTTGCTGCGTCGCTCCGGCGCGTAAGGGGACAGGACCCTAATCGTCGTTTTCGAGGTTGGGTTTAACCTGATTTTGATGCGGCAAAGGCAAACCGGCAACAATGTAAGTTGTTGCCAACTGGAGAAGGCAAGTGGAAAGAGCGGATAAGCAAAAGTTCGTCGGCGATTTCAACGAAGTGTTGTCAAACACTGGCGTTGCGGTTGTTGCGCACTATGCAGGCCTTTCAGTTTCTCAGATGACGCAGCTTCGTGCTGCTGCTCGTGAAGCTGGTGGTACTGTTAAGGTTGCTAAAAACCGCCTTGTCAAGCTTGCCCTTCAAGGCACTGAACTAGAGCATATCAGCGAGTTGTTCACGGGCCCAACTGTCATCGTTTATTCAAACGATCCAGTTGCTGCTCCTAAGGCTGCTGCTGACTTCGCTAAGGCTAACGAAAATTTCGTAATCCTTGGTGGTGCTCTTGGTTCAACTAACCTGGACACAGCTGGTGTTAAAGCACTAGCAGCGATGCCGTCTCTGGACGAGCTTCGTGGCAAGCTGGTGGGTATGATTCAAACCCCAGCGACCCGTATGGCCATGGTTACGAGCGCACCGGCCGGGCAACTTGCTCGCGTCTTCAATGCGTACGCCGAGAAGGACCAAGCCGCGTAAGGCGGAACCACACATATTTTTGTCAAAACCGAATACGGTTCGAACAACTAAGGTACTGAAAAATGGCTGATCTCGAAAAGATCGTAGAAGAACTCTCCGCATTGACCGTTATGGAAGCTGCTGAGCTTTCCACAATGCTTGAAGAAAAATGGGGCGTTTCTGCTGCTGCTCCTGTAGCTGCTGCAGCTGCTGCAGGTCCTGCTGTAGTTGTTGAAGAACAGACCGAATTCGACGTTGTTCTGGTTGACGCTGGCGCGAAGAAAATCAACGTGATCAAAGAAGTACGTGCGATCACCGGTCTTGGTCTTAAAGAAGCTAAGGAACTCGTAGAGTCCGCTCCTAAGGCTGTTAAAGAAGCTGTTTCTAAAGACGAAGCTGCTGACCTGAAAAAGAAGCTTGAAGAAGCTGGCGCAAAAGTAGAACTCAAGTAATTTTGAGTTCTAACGATATCGGTCCCGGAGTGATCCGGGACCTTTTCCGTACCCTGGCGGGTTTTCCGGCCGGGGTAAACGTCCCGACGGGGGAGGGTGCTTAGCAGCACCTTTTGTGGACGGTTCTGAGAAGCTACGTTTTTTGCCACAGGCAAGGCGTCGTTTTTCTGAACCGTCACCTTGAGTGATACGAGGAGCGACAATGACACAGACGTTCAACGGTCGCAAGCGGGTCCGTAAATACTTCGGATCCATCCGCGATGTAGCGGCTATGCCAAATCTTATCGAAGTGCAGAAGGCGTCTTATGACCAATTCTTGCAGGTCGGTAAACCTGAGGATGGTCGTGTTGACGAAGGCCTTGAGGCCGTATTTAAGTCCGTATTCCCCATTTCGGACTTTGCTGGCAATTCCCTTCTTGAATTCGTAGATTACGAATTTGAGGCACCAAAGTATGATGTAGACGAGTGCCGCCAGCGTGATATGACGTACGCTGCGCCACTGAAGCTTACGCTTCGTCTCATCGTGTTTGATGTTGATGAGGATACTGGCGCTAAATCGGTTAAAGACATCAAAGAACAAGATGTCTACATGGGCGATATTCCGTTCATGACCGATAATGGCACCTTTGTGATCAATGGTACTGAGCGCGTTATCGTGTCTCAGATGCACCGTTCCCCGGGTGTATTCTTTGATCATGACAAAGGGAAGACCCACTCTTCCGGTAAGCTTCTGTTTGCTGCGCGTGTGATCCCATACCGTGGTTCATGGCTCGATATCGAGTTTGACGCCAAGGATGTTGTTCACGCACGTATCGATCGTCGTCGTAAGATCCCAATGACATCTTTGCTGATGGCGCTTGGTCTTGACAGCGAAGAGATCCTGAACACCTTCTACAACCGCATTGATTACGTACGTGATCGCGAAAACAGCTGGTCCGTACCGTTCGATGGTGCCCGCCTTAAGGGGACTAAAGCAGTTGCCGACATGGTCGATGCTGCGAGCGGTGAAGTTGTTTTTGAAGCGGGTAAGAAAATTACCGCTCGCACAATCCGTGAGCTGACCGAAAAGGGTGTTAAATTCCTTAAGGGCACTGATGCTGATTTGTACGGCCAGTACCTTGCTGAAGATATCGTTGATACCCGTACCGGTGAAATATACGCTGAAGCTGGTGAAGAACTGACTGAGAAGCTTCTTCATGAGCTTATTGAGCGTGGCTACCACGAACTTCCAGTTCTGGATATCGATTACGTTAACGTTGGTCCTTACGTTCGTAATACATTGGCTGTTGATAAGAACGATGCTCGTGAAGGCGCATTGTTTGATATCTACCGTGTTATGCGTCCAGGCGAACCACCGACCATCGATACAGCAGAGGCTATGTTCCAGTCTTTGTTCTTCGATTCTGAGCGCTACGACCTTTCCGCGGTTGGCCGCGTGAAGATGAACATGCGTCTTGACCTTGAGTGTGAAGATACTGTTCGTGTTTTGCGTAAAGACGACATCCTGTCTGTGATCAAATTGCTGCTTAATCTTCGTGATGGCCGCGGCGACATTGATGACATTGACAACCTCGGCAACCGTCGTGTTCGCTCCGTTGGCGAATTGATGGAAAACCAGTACCGTGTTGGTCTTCTGCGTATGGAACGTGCGATCAAAGAGCGTATGAGCTCTGTTGAGATCGACACTGTCATGCCGCAGGATCTGATCAACGCTAAGCCTGCAGCTGCTGCAGTTCGTGAGTTCTTCGGTTCTTCACAGCTGTCTCAGTTTATGGATCAGACCAACCCACTTTCTGAAGTGACGCATAAGCGCCGCCTTTCAGCGCTTGGCCCTGGTGGTTTGACCCGTGAGCGCGCTGGCTTTGAGGTTCGCGATGTTCACCCAACGCACTATGGTCGTATCTGTCCGATTGAAACACCGGAAGGTCCGAACATTGGCCTGATCAACTCACTTGCTACCTTTGCGCGTGTGAACAAGTATGGCTTTATTGAAAGCCCATACCGCCGCGTTATTGATGGCATTGTGACGAAAGACGTTGTCTATCTCTCCGCTATGGAAGAGAGCAAGTACTACGTTTCTCAGGCTAATGCTGGCATGAACGAAGACGGAAGTTTCATAGATGAGTTGATCCAGTGTCGTCACGCTGGTGAAAACATTCTTGTCGCTTCTGATCGCGTTGATCTCATGGACGTTTCGCCTAAGCAGCTGGTTTCTGTTGCGGCCTCTCTCATCCCGTTCCTTGAGAACGATGATGCGAACCGGGCGCTGATGGGTTCCAACATGATGCGTCAGGCTGTGCCGCTCGTTCGTGCACAGGCGCCATTTGTTGGTACCGGTATGGAACCAATCGTTGCTCGCGACTCCGGTGCTGCTATTGGTGCACGTCGTGGTGGTGTGGTCGATCAGGTTGATGCTACTCGTATCGTTATCCGCGCGACTGAGGATCTTGATCCTTCTAAGTCGGGCGTAGATATCTACCGCTTGATGAAGTTCCAGCGTTCCAACCAGGATACCTGTATTAACCAACGTCCGTTGGTAAACGTAGGTGACCGCGTTGGTAAAGGCGATATCATTGCAGATGGTCCTTCGACAGATCTGGGTGATCTGGCGCTTGGCCGGAACGTAATGGTCGCGTTTATGCCTTGGAACGGCTACAACTTCGAGGATTCTATCCTTCTTTCCGAGCGCATCGTTCGTGATGACGTGTTCACCTCCATCCACCTTGAAGAATTTGAGGTAATGGCGCGTGATACTAAGCTTGGTCCTGAGGAAATCACTCGCGATATTCCTAACGTTTCTGAAGAAGCCCTGAAGAACCTTGATGAAGCCGGCATTGTTTATGTTGGTGCTGAGGTTAAGCCTGGCGACATTCTCGTTGGTAAGATCACTCCAAAGGGCGAAAGCCCGATGACACCAGAAGAAAAACTTCTGCGTGCGATCTTCGGTGAGAAAGCTTCTGACGTTCGTGATACATCCATGCGTCTGTCTCCTGGCGTTGTTGGTACTGTTGTTGAAGTTCGTGTGTTCAACCGTCACGGTGTTGAAAAAGACGAACGCGCAATGGCTATCGAGCGCGAAGAGATTGAACGTCTCGCGAAAGATCGCGACGATGAGCAGGCAATTCTTGACCGTAACGTCTATGGCCGTCTGGCTGAGATGATCATGGGTCATGTGACTGTTGGTGGTCCGAAAAACTTCCGCAAGGGTGTTGTCATCGACGGCAACGTTCTGAACGAGTTCCCGCGGTCTCAGTGGTGGCAGTTTGCCGTTGAAGACGAAAAGCTTATGAGCGAGCTTGAAGCACTTCGTGGTTCTTATGATGAGAGCCGGAAGCATCTTGAGCAGCGCTTTATTGACAAGGTTGAAAAGCTGCAGCGTGGCGATGAATTGCCACCTGGCGTTATGAAGATGGTTAAAGTCTTTGTTGCGGTTAAGCGTAAACTTCAGCCTGGTGATAAAATGGCTGGTCGTCACGGCAACAAGGGTGTGGTTTCTAAAATCAACCCATGTGAAGACATGCCATTCCTTGAAGACGGTCAACACGTTGATATCGTTCTGAACCCGCTCGGCGTGCCATCACGTATGAACGTTGGTCAGATCCTTGAGACGCACCTTGGTTGGGCTTGTGCCGGCATGGGGCAGAAGATCGGCGAGCTTTACGACGAATATCGTAAGTCTGGCGAGATCGAACAGCTTCGCGGCAAAGTGATCGAGATTTATGGCGACAACATCAAAGGTGAGCCTGTTAAGGACTATGACGACGAAGGAATTGCTAAGCTCGGCGAACAGCTGAGAAAAGGCGTTTCCATCGCGACCCCAGTCTTTGATGGTGCACGTGAGCCTGATGTGGTTGACATGCTGAAGATCGCTGGGATGAAACCATCTGGTCAGTCTACCTTGTTTGATGGACGTACTGGTGAACAGTTCGACCGTCAGGTGACTGTTGGTTACATCTACATGCTCAAGCTTCATCACTTGGTTGACGATAAAATCCACGCGCGTTCTATCGGACCTTACTCGCTTGTTACTCAGCAGCCGCTGGGTGGTAAGGCACAGTTCGGTGGTCAGCGCTTCGGTGAGATGGAAGTGTGGGCGCTGGAAGCTTATGGCGCAGCGTACACCTTGCAGGAAATGCTCACTGTTAAGTCTGATGATGTGGCAGGTCGTACCAAGGTTTATGAAGCTATCGTCCGGGGTGACGACACATTCGAGGCAGGCATTCCAGAGAGCTTCAACGTTCTCGTTAAGGAAATGCGTTCACTGGGCCTCAATGTCGAGTTGCAGGATAAGGAACCGCGTCAGAAAGCCAATGATGACGCTGAAGCAATCGATGCCGCGGAATAAAGCCTTTTAAGGTATTTCGCTGTAAGTCATGTATTCATGCCGGAAGAGGGGAGCCTGCTTATTAGCACGCTCCCCAAACCGCGCATTTTAGGAGAGAGCTGATGTCGCAAGAGGTCATGAACCTGTTCAATCAACAGGCTCCCGCACAGACATTCGATCATATCCGCATCTCCATCGCCAGCCCGGAGAAAATTCTGTCCTGGTCGTTCGGTGAGATTAAAAAGCCGGAAACGATCAACTACAGAACTTTCAAGCCTGAGCGTGATGGGCTGTTCTGTGCTCGGATTTTCGGTCCGATCAAAGATTATGAGTGCTTGTGTGGTAAATACAAGCGCATGAAATACAAAGGCGTTATCTGTGAGAAGTGTGGTGTCGAAGTCACTCTTTCCCGCGTACGCCGTGAACGTATGGGCCACATTGAGCTTGCTGCTCCTGTTGCACATATCTGGTTCCTGAAGTCGCTACCATCCCGTATTGGTATGCTGCTAGACATGACGCTTAAAGATCTTGAGCGCATTCTGTACTTCGAGAACTACGTTGTTATTGAGCCCGGTCTTACTCCGCTGAAAATTCGACAGCTTCTTTCCGAAGAAGAGTTCGCTGCAGCGCAGGAAGAGTACGGCGAAGACAGCTTTACAGGAATGATTGGTGCTGAGGCGATCCGCGAGATCCTTGCCTCCATGGATCTGAAGCGTGAATCTGAGAAAATCCGTCAGGAAATCGCAGAAGCGACCACTGAGCTGAAGCCTAAGAAATTGGCTAAGCGTCTGAAGGTTGTTGAAGCATTCATGGAATCTGGCAACCGCCCAGAGTGGATGATCCTGACTGTTGTTCCTGTGATCCCACCAGATCTTCGTCCTTTGGTTCCATTGGATGGCGGTCGTTTTGCGACGTCAGATCTGAACGATCTGTACCGCCGTGTGATCAACCGTAACAACCGCCTGAAGCGTCTGATCGAGCTTAAAGCGCCGGACATCATTATCCGTAACGAAAAACGTATGCTGCAGGAATCTGTAGATGCATTGTTCGATAATGGTCGTCGTGGTCGTGTGATTCAAGGTGCGAACAAACGTCCTTTGAAATCCCTTTCAGATATGCTGAAGGGTAAACAGGGTCGTTTCCGTCAGAACTTGCTCGGTAAACGCGTGGATTACTCCGGTCGTTCCGTTATTACCGTTGGTCCTGAGCTGAAATTGCACCAGTGTGGTTTGCCGAAGAAGATGGCGCTTGAGCTGTTCAAGCCGTTCATCTACTCCCGTCTTGACGCGAAGGGTTACTCCTCGACTGTTAAGCAGGCGAAAAAGCTCGTTGAAAAAGAACGCCCGGAAGTTTGGGATATTCTTGATGAAGTGATCCGTGAGCACCCGGTTCTCCTGAACCGTGCACCTACGCTTCACCGTCTTGGTATCCAGGCCTTCGAACCTATCTTGATTGAAGGTAAGGCTATCCAGCTGCACCCCCTCGTTTGTTCAGCGTTTAACGCCGATTTCGATGGTGATCAGATGGCTGTTCACGTTCCGCTTTCTCTGGAAGCGCAGCTTGAAGCCCGTACCCTCATGATGTCTACCAACAACATTTTGCACCCAGCGAATGGTGGTCCTATCATCGTTCCTTCGCAGGATATTGTTCTTGGTCTTTACTACCTGTCTATCATGGCAGAAGGTGAGCCGGGCGAAGGCATGGCCTTTGGTAACATGGGTGAGTTGCTTCACGCTCTTGAGAATGACGTTATTACTGTTCATTCTAAAGTCCGTGGCCGCTTCCGTACTGTTGATGAGCTTGGCAACGAAGTTATTCAGATCCATGAGACCACACCTGGTCGTATGATGATCGCTGAGCTTTTGCCGAAGCACTTCGAAGTGCCGTTTGATGCCTGTAACAAGCTGATGACCAAAAAAGACATCTCCAAGATGATCGATACGGTTTATCGTGCATGTGGTCAGAAAGAGACTGTTATCTTCTGTGACCGCGTTATGCAGCTTGGCTTCAAGAACGCTTGTCGCGCTGGTATTTCCTTCGGTATGGATGACATGGTTATTCCAGATACCAAGGCGAAGCTGGTTGAAGACACGACATCAATGGTTACTGAATACGAACAGCAGTACAATGATGGTCTGATCACTCAGGGCGAGAAGTACAACAAGGTTGTTGACGCTTGGGCTAAGTGTACTGACAAAGTCGCTGATGAAATGATGGGCCGCATCTCTGCAACGCAGTTTGATGAAGAGACTGGTCGTCAGAAGCAGATGAACTCTGTTTACATGATGGCTCACTCCGGTGCGCGTGGTTCACCAGCTCAGATGAAGCAGCTTGGCGGTATGCGCGGTTTGATGGCTAAGCCAGATGGCTCGATCATCGAAAACCCGATCATCGCGAACTTTAAAGAAGGCCTGTCGGTTCTCGAATACTTCAACTCCACCCACGGTGCCCGTAAGGGTCTTGCCGATACGGCGTTGAAAACTGCGAACTCAGGTTACCTGACCCGTCGTCTCGTTGACGTTGCACAGGACAGCATCATCCTTGAGGTTGATTGTGGGTCTACTGGTGGCATTACCGTTCAGCCTATTGTTGATGCTGGTAACGTTATCGCGACACTTGGCATGCGTGTTCTTGGTCGTACTGCGGCTGAAGACATCTGCAACAACAAGACTGGCGAAGTTCTCGTTCCTAATGGACGTTTGATTGACGAAAAAGACGTGGAGCTGCTGGAAGGCGCCAAGGTCCAGATGGTCAAGATCCGTTCTGTGCTGACTTGTGAAACCAAGACCGGCGTTTGTGGAACTTGTTACGGTCGTGACCTTGCACGTGGTACTCCGGTTAACATCGGTGAAGCTGTTGGCGTTATTGCTGCGCAGTCCATTGGTGAGCCAGGTACACAGCTGACAATGCGTACGTTCCACATTGGTGGTACGGCACAGGTTGTTGATAGTTCCTTCATCGAATCCAACTTCGAAGGCACTGTGACACTGCGTAACCGCAATGTGGCTCGCGATTCCGATGGCAACGTTGTCGTCATGGCGCGTAACATGGTGATCCTCATCATCGATAGCGATGGTAATGAGCGTGCGTCTCATCGCCTGACTTACGGTGCGAAGATCTTTGTTGACGAAGGTGATCAGGTCAAACGTGCTCAGCGCTTGTCCGAATGGGATCCGTACACTCGTCCAATGCTGACCGAAGTATCCGGTCGTGTTGGCGTGGAAGATCTTGTTGATGGTGCTTCCATTCAGGAAACTGCCGATGAAGCCACTGGTATCACGAAGCGTGTCGTAATTGACTGGCGTTCTTCGCAGCGTAGTGCTGATTTGGTCCCTGCCGTCGTCGTTAAAGACGAAAGCGGAAAGATCAAGAAGGTTGCTCGCGGTAGTGATGCTCGTTTGCTGTTGTCCGTGGATGCAATTCTGTCGGTTCAGCCAGGTGACATGGTTTCTGCTGGTGACGTTTTGGCTCGTATTCCTTTGGAATCAGCGAAAACGAAAGATATTACCGGTGGTCTGCCGCGTGTTGCGGAACTGTTTGAAGCACGTCGTCCGAAAGATCATGCGATTATCGCTGAGATCGACGGTACAATTCGCTTTGGTCGTGATTACAAAAACAAGCGCCGTATTATCATCGATCCTAACGATGAGAGCATGGAACCTGTTGAGTACCTGATCCAGAAGAACAAGCACTTCCACCTGCAGGAAGGCGACACCATTGAGAAGGGTGAGTACCTTGTTGATGGCAACCCGGCACCGCATGATATTCTTGCGATTAAGGGTGTTGAAGCACTTGCAGCGTTCCTCGTGAACGAAATTCAGGAAGTGTACCGTCTTCAGGGCGTGGGCATTAACGATAAGCACATTGAAGTTATTGTTCGTCAGATGCTTCAGAAAGTTGAGATTACTGATCCGGGCGAAACAGAGTACTTCTCTGGTGAGCAGGTCGATAAGATCGAATTTGATGCAGCTAACCAGCGTGCAATTGATAATGCACGTGATCCTGCCAAGGCAAACCCGGTTCTTTTGGGTATCACCAAGGCAAGCTTGCAGACCCGTTCGTTCTTCTCTGCTGCCTCGTTCCAGGAAACAACTCGTGTTCTCACGGAAGCAGCTGTGTTCGGCAAAACTGATCCACTTGACGGTCTTAAAGAGAACGTTATTGTTGGTCGCCTGATCCCAGCAGGTACTGGTGGGGCGATGAACCGTACTCGTAAGATTGCGACATTGCGTGATGATCTTATTCAGACAGCACGCCGCGCAGCGTCAACTGCAAACACAGCAGATTCGATGCTCGAAGACTTTAGTCGCACCGATCAGTTCTAATGGTTGCGAAAACTTAAAATCTGGTTTGGCCGCCCCTCGGGGCGGCTTTTCCGTTTCAGGAAAATATCTTCACGCTTATTCTGGATGTCCGGCGATTAACGCTTTCCAGACTCTGTGATGTAAGGGAAATGAAATGTCTGATGTAAATGATGAGTTCTCCGAGGACGAAACCCGTCCTGTTGTCTACCTGATCACGGGACGTGCCTGGAAGGAAGAGGGCGGCAATGAGGAAGATTCAACGCCTTTTCATGTGATGGTTACTGCTCCAGATGATGACGGCGCTGTGCGCCGGGCGGTTGAAGCTCTGGGAGAGCAGGGGTTTTTGGACGCCGCGCTCGATCAGTTGGGATACATCACCGAGGTGCCGGAGGAAGAGTTCTTCATTCTGCCCTATAAAGATGCACTTTCCGGCAATGTCTCCGTTATCACTTTCTAGCAGTTGATGAAAATCTGAGTGTTTTGAAAGGAGAGGGGAACCTCTCCTTTTTTATTTGAGTTTTAGCTGCAACTCCAGATGCGTCTATTGGTTTGATGCACTTGAGTCTTTTGTTCTATTTGAACTTCTGCCTGGGGAATCAGCTGCCTTCGTGTGCTGACGGTGAGTCAGAATAGATTTTCGCCTTATTTGCTTTTAGGTTTAGAGTCTAACTGCCGTGAAACCTTAGAAGCTTCCAATATCCAGATGCTTTCGTGGCCAATTTGCCGAAACTGGCCGAATCCTGGGGTCCTACGCATTAATAAGGGAGGCATGCCCGAAGAATCTCTTGTAAGGGACTTGACGTGCAGTGTCTTCATGAGTACGTTCCGGCTACCCAATGACAGGCAGTAAGCAATGCCTTTCTCCTGAGGCGCCTCGCCTCGGAGTACTGAAGCTTAAACGCTGTCGGGTTTAAAAGGCGAATACAAGTCGAATGCAAGACTGCGGGTGATCCGTGGTCCTCTGGTTTTCGCAGCGCCTTCTGCGGATTTTGTCCGTGGAATTGGTGCGCTTGCGTATGTCTACCAGTTACTGCGTCCGGTCGAAGAGCAAAAGTAGTTAAAGGGCAAAATATGCCAACGATCAACCAGTTGATCCGCAAGCCGCGGAAAGACCCGGCTAAGCGGAACAAAGTTCCTGCTATGGAAGCCTGTCCGCAAAAGCGGGGCGTTTGTACGCGTGTCTATACCACTACACCTAAGAAGCCTAACTCGGCTTTGCGTAAAGTGGCTAAGATCCGTCTGACGAATGGCTTTGAAGTTATTGGTTACATTCCGGGTGAGGGTCACAACCTCCAAGAGCACTCCGTTGTCATGATCCGTGGCGGTCGTGTAAAGGATTTGCCTGGTGTGCGTTACCACATCATCCGTGGCGTTCTTGACACACAAGGTGTTAAAGATCGTAAACAGCGTCGTTCCAAGTACGGCGCTAAGCGTCCGAAATAATAGGATATAGACCAATATGTCCCGCCGTCACGCCGCTGAAAAGCGTCAAGTCATTCCGGACCCTAAGTTCGGAGATATCGTCGTTACTAAGTTCATGAACGCAGTAATGCTCGATGGTAAAAAATCAACTGCCGAACGCATCGTATATGGTGCATTCGACGTGATCGAAAACAAAGCTAAGTCTAGCCCTATCGAGATGTTCCATCAGGCGCTCGAAAATGTTATGCCAGCTGTTGAAGTTCGTTCCCGTCGTGTTGGTGGTGCAACATACCAGGTTCCCGTTGAAGTTCGTACAGAACGTCGTCAGGCACTTGCTATCCGCTGGTTGATTTCAGCTGCACGTAGTCGTAACGAAACCACTATGGTTGGTCGTTTGTCTGGCGAGCTGCTGGATGCTGCGAATGGCC
The DNA here is from genome assembly GCF_900104145.1 of Pseudovibrio sp. Tun.PSC04-5.I4. Lineage (NCBI taxonomy): Bacteria > Pseudomonadati > Pseudomonadota > Alphaproteobacteria > Hyphomicrobiales > Stappiaceae > Pseudovibrio > Pseudovibrio sp. Tun.PSC04-5.I4. Next base: position 4,395,232 of record NZ_FNLB01000006.1, read on the forward strand.
GTGGTAACTCCGTTAAGAAGCGCGAAGATACTCACCGGATGGCTGAAGCTAACCGTGCATTCTCGCACTACCGTTGGTAATCACCCTGGATAGAGGCTGACGCAATGTCACGTACGCACAAAATCGAGGACTACCGTAACTTCGGCATCATGGCTCACATCGATGCTGGTAAGACGACCACTACAGAACGTATTCTGTATTACACTGGTAAGTCCCATAAAATCGGTGAAGTTCACGATGGCGCAGCTACCATGGACTGGATGGAGCAGGAGCAGGAGCGTGGTATTACCATTACTTCCGCTGCTACGACTGCCCACTGGAACGGTAAGCGTCTAAACATCATTGACACTCCAGGTCACGTTGACTTCACGATTGAAGTTGAACGTTCGCTGCGTGTTCTTGATGGTGCTGTTGCACTTCTCGATGCGAATGCTGGTGTTGAACCTCAGACTGAGACCGTATGGCGTCAGGCTGATAAGTACAACGTTCCACGCATGATCTTCGTCAACAAGATGGACAAACTCGGTGCTGATTTCTTCCGTTGTGTAGAAATGATCGAGAAACGTCTTGGTGCAATCGCCGCTTGTGTTCAGTTGCCAATCGGTGCTGAAAACGAGTTTGCTGGTGTCATTGATCTGCTGAAGATGAAGGCATTGGTTTGGAACGGCGAAGCTCTTGGAGCAACGTGGGATGAGTTGGATATTCCGGCTGATCTTGCTGACCAAGCTGCTGAATACCGCGACAAACTGATCGAAATCGCAGTAGAAGTTGACGAAGAAGCAATGGAAGCTTACTTGGAAGGCGAAATGCCTTCTACAGAAAAGCTTCAGGCGCTTATTCGCAAGGGCACTATCGCAGGCGCTTTTGTTCCAGTCTTGTGTGGTACCGCGTTCAAGAACAAAGGCGTTCAGCCGCTTCTTGATGCTGTTGTTGATTACCTGCCGAACCCGATTGAGGTTCCGGCAATTAAAGGTATCGACGCCAAGACTGAAGAAGAGACTACTCGCGAGCCTTCTGATGAAGCGCCGTTGAGCATGCTCGCATTTAAGATCATGAACGATCCGTTCGTTGGTTCTTTGACCTTCGCACGTATTTACTCTGGTGTGCTAAATAGAGGCACGTCCGTACTGAATACTGTTAAGGACAAGCGCGAACGCGTTGGTCGCATGATGCAGATGCACTCTAATTCCCGCGATGACATCGAAGTAGCTTACGCAGGTGATATCGTTGCTATTGCAGGCCTGAAGGACACGACCACTGGTGATACGCTTTGTGATCCTCTGCAGCCTGTGATTCTGGAACGTATGGAGTTCCCGGATCCGGTTATTGAGATCGCAGTTGAGCCTAAAACCAAAAGTGACCAAGAGAAGATGGGTGTTGCCCTACATCGCTTGGCTGCTGAGGATCCGTCCTTCCGCGTGAAGACAGATGAAGAGTCCGGCCAGACAATCATTGCTGGTATGGGTGAACTTCACTTGGACATCCTTGTTGATCGCATGCGGCGTGAATTCAAGGTTGAGGCAAACATCGGTGCACCTCAGGTTGCTTACCGTGAAACCGTTACTCGTACTGCTGATGTGGATTATACCCACAAGAAGCAGTCCGGTGGTACTGGTCAGTTTGCTCGCATTAAGCTCACAATCTCTCCCAACGAAGCTGGGACTGGTTTTGAGTTCGCTAACACGATTGTTGGCGGTAACGTTCCTAAAGAATACATCCCTGGTGTTTCTAAAGGTATCGAATCCGTCATGTCCTCCGGTCCACTCGCTGGTTTCCCGATGGTCGACATTAAAGCTACCCTCACTGATGGTGCTTATCATGATGTTGATTCCTCGGTCCTCGCGTTTGAGATCGCAGGTCGCGCTGGTTTCCGCGAAGCTGTGGCCAAAGCTGGTCCTAAGCTTCTCGAGCCAGTGATGAAGGTTGAGGTTGTTACCCCTGAAGATTACATGGGTGACGTGATTGGTGATCTGAATTCCCGTCGTGGTCAGATTGCTGGTACCGAAAACCGCGGTGTCGTGACCGTTATCACTGCTATGGTTCCGCTGGCCAACATGTTTGGTTACGTCAATAACTTGCGCTCTATGTCGCAAGGACGCGCGCAGTATTCCATGGTGTTCGATCATTACGACCAAGTCCCACAGGCTGTTGCAGATGAAGTTATGGCGAAATTCGCCTAACTTCAAATTCACCAGTCAAAGGGATTACAGAGAGAACGGAGAAATCCGATGGCTAAAGCAAAATTTGAACGAAATAAGCCGCACGTCAACATTGGTACAATTGGCCACGTTGATCACGGCAAAACTACCCTTACCGCAGCAATTACGAAATTCTTCGGTGATTTTAAAGCTTACGACGAAATCGATGGCGCTCCTGAAGAGCGTGCTCGCGGTATCACTATTTCAACAGCACACGTTGAATATGAAACCGAAGCTCGTCACTACGCACACGTTGACTGTCCAGGTCACGCCGATTATGTGAAAAACATGATCACTGGCGCGGCTCAGATGGATGGCGCGATCCTCGTAGTTAACGCTGCAGACGGCCCAATGCCACAGACACGTGAGCACATCTTGCTCGCTCGTCAGGTTGGTGTGCCGGCTCTGGTGGTCTTCATGAATAAAGTTGACCAGGTTGATGACGAAGAACTGCTTGAACTCGTAGACATGGAAGTGCGTGAGCTGCTTTCTTCCTACGAATACCCAGGCGACGATATTCCAATCGTTGCAGGTTCTGCACTTGCTGCTCTTGAAGAACGCGACGACGCGATCGGCAAAGACAAAATTGTAGAGCTGATGGCTGCAGTTGATGCGTACATCCCAACTCCTGAGCGTCCACGCGATTTGCCATTCCTTCTGCCTATCGAAGACGTGTTCTCAATTTCCGGCCGTGGTACTGTTGTTACCGGTCGTGTCGAGCGCGGTATCGTTAAAGTCGGCGAAGAAGTTGAAATCGTTGGTGTTAAAGACACAGCTAAAACTACCGTTACTGGTGTTGAAATGTTCCGCAAGCTGCTCGATCAGGGTGAAGCTGGCGATAACATTGGCGCATTGATCCGCGGTGTTTCTCGTGAAGAAGTTGAACGTGGCCAGGTGCTTTGTAAGCCAGGTTCGGTTAACCCACACACGAAGTTTAAAGCTGAGGCTTACATTCTCACCAAGGAAGAGGGTGGACGTCATACTCCATTCTTCACCAACTACCGTCCGCAGTTCTACTTCCGTACGACTGATGTGACTGGTGTAGTTTCTCTGCCAGATGGCATTGAAATGGTGATGCCTGGTGATAACGTTTCAGTTTCGGTTGAACTTATCGTACCAATCGCTATGGAAGATGGTCTGCGCTTCGCTATCCGCGAAGGCGGTCGTACCGTCGGCGCTGGCGTCGTAGCTGAAATTATCGAATAGAGTTGAGTTTGGGCTGCGGTTCCTCACAGTGTTGAATCGCAGTTGCCTTGCTCAGTAGGGATTAGTCATGAACGGTCAGAATATACGGATCCGCCTGAAGGCGTTTGATCATCGTGTTCTTGACGCTTCCACTAAGGAAATCGTGAACACGGCGAAACGGACCGGCGCACAAGTGCGTGGTCCCGTTCCGTTGCCGACGCGGATTGAGAAGTACACAGTACTTCGCGGACCGCATGTTGATAAAAAAAGCCGTGATCAGTTTGAAATGCGCACTCATAAGCGTCTTTTGGACATCGTCGATCCAACACCACAGACAGTAGATGCTTTGATGAAGCTCGACCTGGCTGCTGGCGTTGACGTCGAGATCAAGCTTTAAGTGCGGCGAGGGGACACAGTGATGCGTTCTGGAGTGATCGCACAGAAGGTGGGTATGACCCGCATCTATAACGCGGCAGGCGAACATGTGCCCGTTACAGTGCTACGTCTAGATAACTGTCAAGTTATCGCTCACCGGACGGCAGATAAGAACGGCTACACAGCGCTTCAGTTGGGCGTTGGTGCAGCAAAAGTAAAAAATACGGATCGCGCTATGCGCGGCCACTTCGCGGTAGCGAAGGTGGAACCAAAGCGTAAGCTTGCCGAGTTCCGTGTTACAGAAGACAACCTCATTGAAGTCGGTGCTGAGCTTACAGCTGATCACTTCCTCAATGGCCAGTTTGTTGATGTGACCGGCACTTCTATCGGTAAGGGCTTTGCCGGTGCTATGAAGCGTCATAACTTTGGGGGCATGCGTGCTTCTCATGGTGTGTCTGTTTCTCACCGTGCGCACGGTTCTACAGGTCAGTGTCAAGATCCAGGTAAAGTGTTCAAAGGCAAGAAGATGGCCGGACACATGGGTAGCGAGCGCGTTACCACTCAGAACCTTAAAGTGGTTCGGACCGACGTTGAACGTGGTCTGATCATGGTTGAAGGTTCTGTGCCTGGCTCTAAAGGCGGTTGGATCCTTGTTCGTGATGCAATCAAGAAGTCTCTGCCAGAGAACGTACCTATGCCAGGTGCTTTCCGTCAGAACTCTGCTGTTGCAGCGGCTGAAGCCGGTAAGGAAGGTGAGTGATGGAACTCGAGGTTAAATCCCTCGGCGGTAACGCAGCGGGTTCGATCACAGTGTCTGATGAGATCTTTGGTCTCGAGCCACGTGTCGACCTTATCCAGCGCGTCGTTCGCTGGCAGCTTGCAAAGCGCCAGGCTGGTACACATAAAACTCTGGGTCGTTCAGAAGTTAATGGTACCACTAAAAAATTCGTACGCCAGAAAGGTTCTGGCGGCGCACGTCACGGTAACCGTAAAGCACCTCAGTTCCGTGGTGGTGGTAAAGCATTTGGTCCAGTAGTGCGCGAGCACGCTCACGATCTTCCTAAGAAGGTTCGTGCACTGGGTCTTAAGCATGCCCTGTCTGCAAAAGCAGCTTCCGGCAACCTTTTCGTTGTTGAAGATGCCAAAGCGGCAGAAGCCAAGACCAAAGCTCTTAAGGAGCAACTTGGTATTCTTGGTTTGACCAATGTGTTGTTCGTGGACGGTTCTGAAGTGGACGCAAACTTCGGTTTGGCCACTCGTAACATTCCACTCGTAGATGTACTGCCAATTCAGGGCATTAACGTGTATGACATTCTTCGTCGTGACACGTTGGTTCTGACCAAAGCGGCAGTTGCAGCTTTGGAGGAGCGCTTCTAATGAGCAAGCTCGTTCACTACGACAAAATCGTATCGCCGGTGATCACCGAGAAAGCGACTTTTGCTTCTGAAGAGAACAAGGTTGTATTCAAGGTTGCTATCACTGCAACTAAACCGGAAATCAAGGCAGCTGTTGAAGCACTGTTCGGCGTTAAGGTGAAGTCTGTAAACACACTTATCCGCAAGGGTAAAGTTAAGCGTTTCAAAGGCATCACTGGTCGTCAGAATAACTTCAAAAGGGCTGTGGTCACACTGGAAGATGGTCAGTCCATCGATGTGACGACCGGTCTCTGAGGTAGGTAGGACAAATGGCACTTAAGACATTTAATCCGACATCTCCTGGCCGTCGTCAACTCGTCCAGGTAGATCGTTCTGATCTTTGGAAAGGCAAACCAGTCAAGAAATTGACTGAGGGTCTTTCAAAGTCCGGTGGTCGTAACAACCACGGTCGTAAGACTGCGAACAACATCGGTGGTGGGCATAAGCGCACCTACCGTATGATCGACTTCAAGCGTCGTAAATTCGACGTTGTCGGTACTGTTGAACGTTTGGAATACGATCCTAACCGTACCGCGTTCATCGCCCTCATCACGTATGATGACGGTGAGCAGGCTTACATTCTTGCACCACAGCGTCTTGCTGCTGGCGATAAGATTGTGGCTGGTGAGGCTGTCGATGTTAAGCCAGGCAACGCTATGCCTTTGGCTTCTATCCCAGTCGGTACAATCGTGCACAACATCGAGTTGAAGCCAGGTAAGGGTGCACAGTTTGCACGTTCTGCTGGTGCTTACGCTCAGATTGTTGGCCGCGATGCGGGTTACACAGTAATCCGTCTGCTTTCCGGTGAACAGCGCCGTGTGCTCGGCACCTGTATGGCAACCGTTGGTGCGGTTTCCAATCAGGACCACTCGAACATCAACCTTGGTAAGGCTGGTCGTTCGCGTTGGTTGGGCCGTCGCCCACATGTTCGCGGTGTTGCTATGAACCCTGTCGATCACCCTCATGGTGGTGGTGAAGGTCGTACATCAGGCGGACGTCATCCGGTTACCCCTTGGGGTAAACCGACCAAAGGCAAACGCACACGCAGTAACAAGTCCAGCGATAAGTTTATCGTTCGGTCTCGTCACGCGCGTAAGAAGTAGAGGAACGGATCGTGGCACGTTCGATCTGGAAAGGGCCGTTCATCGACGGTTACCTCCTGAAGAAAGCGGAAAAGGTTCGTGAATCCGGCCGGAATGAGGTCATTAAGACCTGGAGCCGTCGTTCTACCGTTCTGCCGCACTTTGTGGGGTTGACTTTTGGCGTATATAACGGTCAAAAGCACATTCCTGTTTTGATCAGTGAAGACATGGTTGGTCACAAGCTGGGTGAATTTTCACCTACTCGTACCTACTACGGTCATGGTGCTGACAAAAAGTCAAAGAGGAAGTAAAGATGGGCAAGCAGAAGCGTGAGCGGACGCTCGCCGACAGCGAGGCGAAGGCAGTATGCCGGATGCTGCGGGTTTCCCCGCAGAAACTAAACCTCGTTGCTGCATCGATCCGCGGTAAGAAGGTTGGCGCAGCTCTTGCTGATCTTACCTTCTCCCGTAAGCGCATTTCAGACGATGTTAAGAAAGCCTTAATGTCTGCGATTGCGAATGCGGAAAACAATCACGAACTCGACGTCGACAATCTTGTCGTCGCCGAGGCCTTCGTTGGAAAGGCGCTTGTAATGAAGCGTTTCCAACCACGGGCTCGTGGTCGCGTTGGACGGATTCAGAAACCGTATTCCAACCTGACTATCGTTGTTCGGGAAGTTGAGGAGACTGCCTGATGGGACAGAAGATTAATCCAATTGGCTTCCGCCTTGGTATTAACCGGACCTGGGATTCTCGTTGGTTTGCTGGCAAGAACGAATACGGCGATCTTCTTCATGAAGATTTTCGCATCCGCGAATACCTGCTTAAAGAACTTAAGCAGGCAGCCGTTTCCAAGGTCGTCATTGAACGTCCGCACAAGAAGTGCCGTGTAACTATTCACTCTGGTCGTCCAGGTGTTGTTATCGGTAAAAAAGGTGCTGACATCGAACGACTTCGCAAGAAGTTGTCCGAGTTGACGGATTCGGAAGTTCACCTCAACATTGTTGAAGTGCGCAAACCGGAAACTGATGCAGCGCTTGTTGCAGCATCTATCGCTCAGCAGCTCGAACGTCGTGTTGCTTTCCGTCGTGCCATGAAGCGTTCAGTTCAATCTGCAATGCGTCTTGGCGCCCAGGGCATCCGCATTAACTGCGGTGGTCGTCTTGGTGGTGCGGAAATCGCGCGTATCGAATGGTACCGTGAAGGTCGTGTTCCTTTGCACACTCTTCGTGCAGACATCGACTACGGTACTGCTACTGCACACACTGCTTACGGCACGTGTGGCGTCAAAGTCTGGATCTTCAAGGGCGAAATTCTTGAACATGATCCAATGGCTTCTGAACGTCGTGCGACCGAAGGTGGTGGCAAGAGCGAACGCCAAGGTGGCGGTCGGCGTGAGCGCGCTGCGTAAGCAGCGCCTTCACACGGCTTAACTATTAAAGCGAGAGAAAACGATGCTGCAACCAAAGCGTACTAAGTTCCGCAAGCAGCACAAGGGCCGCATCCATGGCAATGCCAAGGGTGGTACGGACCTCAATTTTGGATCCTTTGGCCTGAAGGCCTTGGAACCAGAGCGGGTAACCGCTCGTCAAATTGAGGCGGCCCGTCGTGCGATGACCCGTTACATGAAACGTGCGGGTCGTGTGTGGATTAGAATATTCCCGGATGTTCCTGTATCCTCCAAGCCGGCTGAAGTCCGGATGGGTAAGGGTAAAGGTGCTCCTGAGTACTGGGCGTGCCGGGTTAAACCTGGTCGCATCATGTTCGAAATGGACGGTGTGTCTGAAGAAATTGCTCGTGAAGCAATGCGTCTGGCCGCTTCTAAGCTCCCGATTAAGTGCCGGTTCGTCCAGCGCGTCGGCGAGTAATCGGACAGTCGAAAGGAAACAGCCATGAAGGCTAGCGACGTACGAGCAAAGACCTCAGACGAGCTTGCGGTAAACTTGGAAGAACTGAAAAAAGAACAGTTCAACTTTCGTTTCCAAAAAGCAACAGGTCAGCTCGAAAACACCGCTCGTGTCCGTCAGGTACGCCGGGACATCGCGCGGGTTCAGACAATATTGCGCGATAAGCGCATGTCTGACAACGCATAAGGAGCAAGTGGTGCCAAAGCGTATTTTGCGGGGCGTCGTTGTTGGCGATGCGAACGAAATGACAATCACGGTTAAGGTAGAGCGTCGCTTTACCCATCCGTTATTGAAAAAAGTTGTGCGCCGTACGAAGAAGTATCGTGCACACGATCAAAATAATTCTTACAAGGTTGGTGATCTCGTTCAGATTGAAGAATGTGCTCCAATCTCTAAGAATAAGAAATGGACCGTTGTTTCCTCGGAAGCAGCGAGCTAGTGAACGCATCCAGAGCTTCTAATTATTTAGGACTCTGAGAAAGAACAAGGCGACGAGTCATGATTCAGATGCAAACAAACCTCGACGTAGCCGATAATTCCGGCGCACGTCGTGTCATGTGCATCAAAGTGCTCGGCGGCTCCAAACGGAAGTATGCTGGCGTTGGCGACATTATTGTCGTCTCCGTCAAAGAAGCAATTCCGCGGGGCCGTGTAAAAAAGGGCGACGTGATGAAAGCGGTCGTCGTGCGCACGGCTAAAGACGTCCGTCGCGCCGACGGCAGTGTGATCCGTTTCGACAGCAATGCTGCCGTACTGATCAACAATAACAAAGAACCGATCGGAACACGTATTTTTGGTCCAGTTCCTCGTGAACTGCGTGCTAAGAATCACATGAAGATCATTTCGCTTGCGCCGGAGGTGCTCTGATGCCCGCGAAGATCAAAAAGGGCGACAAAGTCGTCGTTATTGCCGGTCGTGACAAAGGAAAGTCTGGGGAAGTTATCCAGATGTTTCCGTCCGAAAACCGCGCTGTCGTGCGTGGCGTAAATATGGTGCGTAAGCATCAACGCCAGACCCAGCAGAGCGAGGGCGGAATCATCGCAAAGGAAGCTCCTATTCAGCTTTCCAACATTGCCATTGCTGATCCTAAGGATGGCAAACCGACCCGCGTCGGTTTCACGACTAATGAAGCAGGCGTCACAGTACGTGTCGCCAAGCGTTCAGGAGACGTGATTGATGGCTGACGCTACCTTTACTCCACGGCTTAAAGCGCACTACAAAGATGTAGTGCGTGGACAGCTTCAGGAGAAGTTTAACTACACCAACCCAATGATGATTCCTTCGATCGAAAAGATCGTTTTGAACATGGGTGTTGGTGAAGCTGTTGCTGATAGTAAGAAAGTTCGGATCGCTTCTGAAGATCTTAGCTTGATTGCTGGTCAAAAGGCGGTTATTACCCGTGCTAGAAAGTCTATCGCGACCTTTAAGGTTCGTGAAGATATGCCTCTGGGTACTAAGGTTACACTTCGTCGTAATCAGATGTTCGAATTCATGGATCGTTTGATCACAATCGCGCTTCCGCGTGTACGTGATTTCCGCGGCCTGAATCCGAAAAGCTTTGACGGACGTGGCAACTACGCCTTGGGACTGAAAGAACACATTGTTTTCCCTGAAATTGACTACGATAAAGTAGATCAAATGTGGGGCATGGACATTGTCGTTTGCACCAACGCAAAAACTGATGACGAAGCGCGTGAACTGCTGCGCGCGTTCAACTTCCCGTTCCGCAAATAAAAGCGGTATACGGGAAAGGAACGAGGACAGACGATGGCGAAGAAAAGCGCGGTCGAGAAAAATAAGCGGCGTATAGCTCTTGTAAGCAAGTTTGCTGCAAAGCGCGCTGCCCTGAAGGCGACGGCTAAAGACGAAAGTCTTTCTCTTGAGGAACGGTTCACTGCACGGCTCCAGCTTGCTAAGCTGCCGCGCAATTCCGCACCTACAAGGGTACGTAACCGGTGTGAAATCACTGGGCGCCCACGCGGTTATTACCGCAAGCTTAAGATGTCGCGTATTGCGCTTCGTGAGTTGGGTTCCATGGGCAAGATCCCGGGTCTCGTAAAGTCGAGCTGGTAAGGAGTTACTGCTATGTCAATTTCCGATCCAGTCGGTGATATGCTTACGCGCATTCGTAATGCGCAGATGCGTCGCAAATCTAAAGTAAGCACACCTGCTTCTAAGTTACGCGCACGCATTTTGGACGTTTTGGCCTCGGAAGGTTATATCCGTGGTTACACTGCCGTTGATTTCGGTGGTGGTAAGTCCGAAATTGAAATTGAACTGAAGTACTTTGACGGTGCACCAGTGATACGCACGATTGAGCGTGTATCTAAGCCTGGTCGTCGTGTATACTCTTCAGTCAAGAACATTCCACACGTGGCCAATGGCCTCGGTGTTTCTATTCTGTCCACACCTCAGGGTGTTATGGCGGATCATGATGCACGTGATAAAAACGTTGGTGGTGAAGTACTCTGCCGCATCTTCTGATGCGGCAGAGTCCGATTGAGTAAACTAACAGACAGGTTGATCCTATGTCTCGAATTGGCAAAAAGCCAGTCCCCGTGCCAAGCGGGGTAACGGCAACGATCAACGGCCAGAATGTTATCGTAAAAGGCCCGAAGGGGGAGCTCTCCTTCGTGGTCCACGATATTGTTTCGGTCGAAATGACGGATGATGGTATCCGTCTTGATCCGCGCAACCAGACTAAAGCTGCGCGTTCCATGTGGGGTATGTCCCGCACCATGGTCGCAAACCTTATCACTGGTGTAACCTCCGGCTTCGTAAAGCAGCTGGCGATTACCGGTGTTGGTTATCGTGCACAAGTTCAAGGTAAAACCCTTAATCTCGCTCTCGGTTTCTCTCATGATGTCAAATTTGACATTCCTGAGGGTGTTGAGATCAAATGTCCGAAGCCGACAGAAATTGTCATCAACGGCATTGATAAGCAGCAGATAGGGCAGGTAGCCGCGAACATTCGTGAATATCGCCCACCTGAGCCATACAAAGGCAAGGGTATTCGTTATGCGGACGAATTCATCGTTCGTAAAGAAGGCAAGAAGAAGTAACGGTACGGACCATGGCGAATGGAAATTCTTTCGAACGTCGTCGCGCCCGTGTGCGCCGTTCGGTCAAAAAGGTAGCGAATGGTCGTTTACGACTATCCGTCTTCCGCTCATCCAAGCAAATTTACGCTCAGATCATCGACGACGCCAAGGGTGTTACCCTTGCATCTGCGTCTACGATTGAAAAAGACGTAAATGTAGCAAACGGCGGCAACAAAGATGCTGCTGTTGCTGTAGGCAAGCTGATTGCTGAACGCGCTATTGCTGCGGGTATCAAAGAAGTCGTGTTTGATCGCGGTGGTTATATCTATCATGGCCGTGTTCAGGCTTTGGCAGATGCTGCCCGTGAAGGCGGTCTGAGCTTCTGATCAGCGCCTTTTGGTGCTCCTAAATAACGGGAAACATTATTATGGCGAGACAGGATAACCGGGATCGTGAAGAGCGCGACAGCGAATTTGTCGATAAGCTTGTTCACATCAACCGCGTCGCTAAAGTTGTCAAGGGTGGTCGTCGTTTCGGCTTCGCTGCTCTTGTAGTAGTTGGTGATCAAAAAGGCCGCGTTGGCTTTGGTCACGGTAAGGCTCGTGAAGTGCCAGAAGCCATCCGCAAAGCGACTGAAGCCGCTAAGCGTACTATGGTTCGTGTGCCACTTCGTGAAGGCCGTACACTCCATCACGATGTTGAAGGTCAGCATGGCGCCGGGAAAGTTGTGCTTCGCGCAGCTCCTGCAGGTACTGGTATTATTGCCGGTGGTCCTATGCGTGCTGTGTTCGAAACGCTCGGTGTTCAGGATGTTGTTGCGAAGTCCCTCGGAACTTCCAACCCATACAACATGGTGCGTGCGACTTTTGACGCACTGAAAAAAGAAGACAGCCCGCGTTCTGTTGCAGCACGTCGTGGTCTCAAGGTTTCATCCTTGCAGGCACGTCGTCGTGACAAAGACGATGCGGCACCAGTAAAGGCTGAGGCGTAAGCCTCACAGCTTTTGCTGGCTGGAGAACAAGGGTTAGTGTCATGGCTAATACTGAACAGACCGTAACGGTCGAACAGATCGGTAGCCCGCTTCGCCGTCCTGCTGATCAGCGTGCAACGCTGATTGGTTTGGGTTTGAACAAGATGCATCGTCGTCGTACTCTGAAGGATACTCCAGAAGTACGCGGCATGATCCGTAAGGTTCAGCATCTGGTTCGCGTCGTAGACGAAGCATAGCGAACCGGGAGAACTATCATGAAACTCAACGAACTCCGGGATAACCCGGGTGCTGTTAAGGACCGTACACGCGTAGGACGCGGCATCGGTTCTGGCAAGGGAAAGACTGGCGGCCGTGGTGTCAAAGGTCAAAAATCCCGTTCGGGTGTTGCCATTAAGGGTTTTGAGGGCGGGCAGATGCCATTGCATCGTCGTCTTCCAAAGCGCGGCTTCACCAACATTTTTGCTAAGGACCTGAATATCGTGTCCTTGGGACGTGTTCAGACAGCGATTGAAGCCGGTAAGCTTGATGCTTCCGCAACAGTTACTGTTGAAACACTTAAAGCAGCCGGCATTGTTCGCCGCGTTCTGGATGGCGTTCGCCTCCTGTCCGACGGTGAACTGAAGACTGCTGTGAACTTCGAGATTGCTGGTGCTTCCAAAACTGCTGTTGAAGCAGTTGAGAAAGTAGGCGGCAAGGTCGTCATCAAGGAAGGCAAGGCTTAACAGCCTTGCTTTTTTTTGGGGTGTATCCAAACTGACCGGAGCGCGGGATGGCTTCTGCTGCCGAGCAACTTGCTTCAAACTTAAACTTTTCTGCCTTTGCAAAGGCTGAGGAACTGAAGAAGCGGATCTGGTTCACGCTAGGCGCGCTTTTGGTTTACCGATTCGGTACCTATATCCCTCTGCCTGGAATTAATCCTGACGCGCTTGCTCAGGCCTTCGGAAACGTACAGACTGGCATTGTTGGTCTGTTCAATATGTTCTCCGGTGGTGCTGTCGAGCGTATGGCTATTTTTGCCCTCGGCATTATGCCATATATTTCTGCGTCGATTATTATTCAGCTTATGACTTCTGTTGTTCCTTCGTTGGAACAACTGAAGAAAGAGGGTGAACAGGGCCGGAAAAAAATCAACCAGTACACTCGTTTTGGTACAGTGATTTTGGCTACTTTCCAGGCATACGGTATTTCCGTAGGTTTGGAATCTGGCGCGAACATTGTTATCGATCCGGGCTGGTTCTTCCGTATTGCTACTGTTCTTACTCTTGTTGGTGGTACAATGTTCCTGATGTGGCTGGGTGAGCAAATCACCTCACGCGGCATTGGTAACGGCATTTCCCTAATTATTTTCGCCGGTATTGTTGCTGGTCTTCCCTCTGCTATTGCTTCTACATTGGAGCTCGGTCGTCAGGGTGCACTAGCTACGCCAATCATTCTGTTGGTCATTGTGCTTTCAGTTGTGATTATTGGTGTCATTGTATTTATGGAACGTGCACAGCGCAGGTTGCTGATTCAGTATCCTCGTCGCCAACAGGGAAATAAGATGTTCGAGGGGAACACGTCGTTCCTCCCGCTTAAGCTCAATACGGCAGGTGTTATTCCACCGATTTTTGCTAGTTCCTTGTTATTGGTGCCTGCAACCGTTGCTGGCTTCCAAACGGCTGATGCCACTGGTGCGATGGCGTGGTTGACTACAATCACTGCTTTGCTTGGTAATGGCCAGCCGCTTTACATGGCACTTTATGCGACATTGATCGTTTTCTTCTGTTTTTTCTATACCGCGATTGTTTTCAATCCGACGGAAACTGCAGATAACCTCAAGAAACATGGTGGCTTTATACCAGGGATTCGTCCCGGCGAACGGACTGCGCAGTACATTGACCATGTGCTAACTCGTATTACGGTTGTTGGTGCAATATACATTACGTTAATTTGTATGTTGCCAGAGTTCTTGATCTCAGCAACGGGTGTTCCGTTCTACTTCGGTGGTACGTCTCTACTCATTGTTGTTAGCGTTACCATGGATACCGTTTCTCAGATCCAGGGACATCTTCTTGCACATCAGTACGAAGGTTTGGTGAAGAAAACGAAGTTGAAGGGGAAACGCAGATGAGACTGATTCTTCTTGGACCCCCTGGTGCTGGAAAAGGTACTCAGGCGGGCCGACTTGTAGACGCACATGGTATTGTGCAACTTTCTACAGGAGATATGCTTCGCGCGGCTGTTGCCGCTCAAAGCGAAATCGGCCTGAAGGTTAAAGATGTTTTAGCTCGTGGTGAGCTTGTTTCTGATGATCTCATTTGTTCCATTATTTCTGATCGTACAGATCAGTCTGATTGTGCGAATGGTTTTATTCTGGACGGTTTTCCGCGTACCATTGCGCAGGCTGATGCACTTGCTGCATTGCTTGATAAGAAGGGCCAGAGACTCGATGCTGTTGTTCAGTTGAAAGTCAACGAAGGTATTCTTCTTGAACGAATTGAAACACGTGCTCGCGAGAGCGCAGAAATTCGTTCCGATGATAATGCTGAAGCTTTGAAGAAGCGTCTTGCGGTTTATAACGAACAAACAGCTCCACTCGTTCACTACTACGATGAGCGGAATATGCTGATGACTGTTGACGGTATGCGTTCCGTTAACGAGGTTGCTTCTGAAATCGATGCTATTTTGAGCACGGTTTAATCCGTGCTTTTTAAAGGCAGGCGCTTGCGCCTGTCTTCATAATAAAGTATAGCCGGCGCACATCGACACCATAATCGATTGGCGCCGGTTTTCCTTGGGAAACTGAGGCTGATCTTTTTGCTGTGTGATTGGACGCTGTTGCTCTTCGGGGTGAGGGTGTTTTATCTGCAGGAAAATGGGAGAGGGAGCAATCCGCCCCTCGTATTTGGAGAAACGAAACGTGGCACGTATTGCTGGCGTCAACATTCCGACGAACAAGCGCGTAGTTATCGCGCTGCAGTACATTCATGGTATTGGCTCGAAGTTCGCGCAGGAAATTACCGAAAAAACCGGTATTGCTGCAGAGCGTCGCGTTAATGAACTTTCTGATGCAGAAGTTCTGAAAATCCGTGAAGCAATCGACGCAAATTACACCGTAGAGGGTGATCTTCGTCGTAGCACTGCAATGAACATTAAGCGTCTCATGGACCTTGGTTGCTACCGTGGCCTTCGCCACCGTCGTGGTCTGCCTGTTCGTGGTCAGCGCACTCATACCAACGCTCGTACTCGCAAGGGTCCTGCTAAAGCGATCGCTGGTAAGAAAAAATAACTAGCCGGTTTTCCGGTGGAGCCGCCGGCCATACGGCGGTGTAGATATCGAAGTTAGGAATTATAATGGCTAAAGAATCGACGCGCGTGCGTCGTCGCGAACGGAAGAATATTTCTTCAGGTGTCGCGCATGTGAACTCTACGTTCAATAACACCATGATCACGATCACCGATGCACAGGGCAATACGATTTCTTGGTCGTCTGCTGGCGCGCTTGGCTTTAAGGGGTCTCGTAAGTCCACCCCTTACGCAGCACAGGTCGCAGCCGAAGACGCTGGTCGTAAAGCTGCTGAGCACGGCATGCGTACTCTCGAAGTAGAAGTACGTGGACCAGGTTCAGGTCGCGAATCCGCATTGCGTGCGCTCCAGGCTGCAGGTTTTGTTATTACGTCTATCCGTGACGTAACACCAATCCCGCACAACGGTTGTCGTCCTCGTAAGCGTCGCCGCGTCTAACAGTTTGTTAGGCAGTTTTCCACCCAGGCAAGGAATTGTGGGCCATTAGGCCTACGGGATAGCCAGAGGGTATTTAAACGTGACAATTCAGAAAAATTGGCAAGAGCTTATCAAGCCAACTAAACTCGACATTCGTACTGGTGATGATGCCCGCTTTAAAGCTTCTGTAGTTGCAGAGCCGCTTGAGCGTGGTTACGGCCTTACTCTTGGTAATGCCCTGCGTCGCGTGCTGCTGAGCTCCCTTCAGGGTGCTGCAGTGACCGCGATTCAGATCGATGGTGTTCTCCATGAGTTCTCGTCTATTCCTGGCGTTCGTGAAGATGTTACTGACATCATCCTGAACATCAAGGAAATCGCACTTCGTATGGAAAGCGAGGGGCCAAAACGTATGGTTCTGCGGAAGCAGGGTCCAGGTTCGGTCTACGCTGGTGATATTGAAACTGTAGGTGACGTTGAGGTTCTTAACCCCAACTTGCTGCTGTGTAACCTTGATGAAGGTGCTGAAATTCGCATCGAATTCACTGTTAACATCGGCAAGGGTTATGTTCCTGCTGCCGCTAACCGTCCAGAAGATGCTCCGATCGGCTTGATTCCGGTTGACAGCCTTTATTCTCCGGTTAAGAAGGTTTCTTATAAGGTTGAGAACACCCGTGAGGGTCAGGTTCTTGATTATGATAAGCTGTCTATGACTGTTGAAACTGACGGATCTGTGATCCCTGAAGATGCTGTAGCATTCGCTGCACGTATCCTACAGGATCAGCTGTCTATCTTCGTTAACTTCGAAGAGCCGCAGCGTGAAGTTCAAGAAGATACAGTTGCAGAACTTGCGTTCAACCCAGCACTGCTGAAAAAGGTTGATGAGCTTGAGTTGTCTGTACGTTCGGCGAACTGCCTGAAGAACGACAATATCGTCTATATTGGCGATCTCATTCAAAAGACTGAGGCAGAAATGCTTCGTACACCGAACTTCGGTCGTAAGTCTCTTAACGAGATCAAAGAAGTTCTGGCGCAGATGGGCCTGCATCTCGGTATGGAAGTGGCAAACTGGCCACCTGAAAATATCGATGAGCTTGCTAAGCGCTACGAAGACCACCAATATTAAAGGAACAGGAACCAAACGCTTTGCGTGAGGTTCCGGCGATCTACTGTTAGATCGCAATTGACTTAACAAAGGAGAGGGCCATGCGCCACGGTAAATCCGGCCGCAAGCTCAATCGGACGTCAAGCCACCGTAAAGCGATGTTCGCTAACATGGCAGCTTCGCTCATCGAACATGAGCAGATTGTGACGACGCTTCCGAAAGCAAAAGAAATGCGTCCAATCATCGAAAAGCTCATCACTTTGGGCAAACGCGGTGACTTGCATGCACGTCGTCAAGCGATCTCCCAGATCCGTGACATTCCAATGGTAGCAAAACTTTTTGATACCCTTGCGAAACGTTACGCTGATCGCCAGGGTGGCTACGCACGTGTCCTGAAAGCTGGTTTCCGTCATGGTGATAATGCACCAATGGCTGTTATCGAGCTGGTTGAGCGCGATGTAGAAGCTCGCGGCGCTGCTGATCGTGCACGCGTTGCTGCTGAAGAAACTGTAGAAGCGGAAGTTGCTGCGTAAGTTTTTTTCAGAGTTGATTTTAAAAAGGGTGCCTTTGGGTGCCCTTTTTTATTGCCTGAATGACGTTCATCGATGCAAATGATAATAAACTGCGTGATTTATACATACTGAATTGGGGAAATGCATCACGGATGCTGTTTTGGCGTTACCAGCGATAAAAGGACGTGGCTGGAGCATGAATACAACCAATACTGGCAGAGAAAGAACTGCTTATTGCGAAAAAACCCCACCAAATCAGTCCGGTATTCGAATTATTCGTGGATTTGAAAGAAATTTTAAATAATTGTTTTAAGCAGTGCTTAACACTAAAGAATGACTATGCTCCCAACGTATTATTCGGGGGCAGATATGCGATCCATATCTAATAAAAGTGGCTCTGGAGCCTCTTCAGGTGTCATAAACAAATTTAATCGTATTGCTGTTCGGTTGCCAATCATTATGGTTGGCCTTGCAATTGTTGCGAGTGCTGTTGTTGCATTCCTTGGATACACTGGCGCGGAAAGCGCGCTGACAGAGGCTAGTAAGAAACAGCTGGTTCTGGTGGCGCAAGCGCGCAGGGATACCTTGGACGCAAAGCTCATGCGCGTGGATAGCGACATCAAGCGGTTGGTCAAAGGCAATGCGATGCGTGTTGCAATGACAGACCTGCTCGCGTCGATGGACTCGCTGAGTGCCGACAAGGGCGATATCTTGTCCTATTTCCAAAAAAGTGGTTCTACCGCTGCTGATCGCCTTCAGTTGACCGGTGAGGGGAACAAGACATTATATTCTTGGCGCCATTCTGTGGTCCACCCTGATTTTGTGGCCAGCGTAAGTGGCGGCGGGTATGCCGACATCCTCATAATGGATGCCAAGGGCACTGTTATTTATAGTGCTACTAAGTCAGCTGAATTTTTGGAGAATGTGAATAGCGGAAATCTATCCGGATCCTTGTTGAGTGCTGAGTATACAAAAGCAACCAAGGCTTCTGAAGGGGACGTCCTATACTCTGAAATCGCACGGTATGAGCCGGAGGGTGGAGCTCCTTCTCTGTTGATTTCAGCTCCGGTCTATCTGGTGGATTTCGACAAGAAAACTTTCAAAGGTGTCGTTACCATTCGGCTTGATACCTCGTTCTTCGATAGTGTCCTGCAAAATCGTGAGAATATGGGTGAAACCGGCCAGACGTACCTTGCCCGTGTGGACGGGACAATTCTTTCCAATCAGGTCTTGGCAGATAAGCCGACTGCGTTGGTTCTGAAAGATGATCCTGAAGTCGTCGAAAAAGTGGTTGCAGATCTCCTTGCGAACCCGGATACGAATGTGGGCTTTGCTGAAGCCAAAGATCAATTCGTGCTGGCATTGCCGCTTGGGTTTTCAAAAATTCCCGCAGTTATCGTTGCTAAAACTCATGTGAGTGAAGCGATGGCTGTTGTTTATGCGCTCGCAAAAGAGATCATCATCAGCGGCCTGATCGTCTTGGCTGCGGCAGCTGCTGTGGGCATCTTTATGGCCCGGAGCCTTTCTACTCCGCTTAAGCGCTTGTCTTTCAATCTCGACCAGATTGCTGGCGGGAATTTGGAAGTAAAAATTGTCTCGGCTCAGCGTAAAGATGAGATCGGTGACATTGGTCGCGCTGTTGTTTCTTTCCAGAACGGTCTTATTCGTGCGAAAGAACTGGATGCTAAGCAGGAACGTGAGCTCCAAGAGCGCGCCGAGCGAGTTAAGCGCGTTGAGGTTCTGAACGAGAACTTTGATGTTGGCGTTCGTGATATCCTGACAACTGTTACTGATGCTGGTGGCAATCTGGAAACCACTGCAAAGAGCATGGCGAGCATTTCTGAGCAGACCAACTCTGAAGCTCAGACAGTGTCTTCTGCCTCTGAGCAGTCCCTAATGAACCTTCAGGCTGTTGCTGGTGCTGCTGAAGAGCTTTCTGCTACTGTTGGTGAGATTGACCGTGAGGTTCGTCGTTCAGCTGATGTTTCCCAGCAGGCTGCCGAGAAAGCTGCTGCCGCAGAAGTTTCCGTCAACGGTTTGTTGGAAGCTGCGCAACGCATTGGTGAGGTTGTCTCGCTGATTAACGACATTGCTGATCAAACCAACCTTCTGGCGCTTAATGCAACCATTGAGGCTGCGCGTGCTGGTGAGGCTGGTAAAGGCTTTGCGGTTGTTGCTTCTGAGGTGAAGGGGCTTGCGAACCAGACAGGTCAGGCAACTGGTGAAATCAGTATCCAGATCCAATCTGTTCAGGCCGAGACTGAAAAAGCTGTTGCTGCAATTAAAGAGATCAGCGCTGTTATTGGTGACGTGAATGAAGCGACCACGGCGATTGCCGGTGCGGTTCAGGAGCAGGCTGTGACAGCAACTGACATCTCCAGCAATATTCAACAGGTGACGTCTGGCAGTTCTGAAGTTGCACAAGCGATCACGCGTGTGAGTATGATTGCAGGAGACGCGGGTCATGAAGCTGAGAACGTTCTTGGTGCTGCTAACCAGCTGACACAACAGTCAGATGAGCTGAAGGCTATGGTTGAAACGTATCTTGAAAATATTCGAGCTGCATAATCTTCAGTTGAAATATTTGAGATCAAAGAGCGCTGGGGAAACCTGGCGCTTTTTGCTTTTGGAAATGATTTTTCAGTAAGGGCTGTTGGAGACCCAGTGAAATGACTGACCCGTGTTAAATACTTAAAACGAGGAGGTTGGCCTTTTCATTTCCATGTTGCAGACTTATCTGTAGCCTGCTGCTCCCCTTTCTATTGATTATTGTCTTCATTTTCTAAAGAGGGAGCATTGCCGAAGGGATCGACGAATGGGTCAATTTAAGAAATCGGTTGCGCAAATTGCATTGTGCGCGGCTCTTGCGTCTACGGGTGTTATTGCCTCAAACTATTCTAGTGCTCTTGCCGGAGAAAAGACGGTTCCGTCTTCTAAAGCTGAGATTTCACTTTCCTTTGCGCCAGTGGTCAAATCTGTTGCTCCTGCCGTTGTCAATGTGTACGCGAGCCGGACTGTGCAAGAACGCCAACGCCGCTCTCCTTTCTCAGATGATCCTTTTTTCCGCCGTTTCTTTGGCGATCAGTCTGATCGATTTGCGCCACGTTCGCGTAGCCGGGTTCAGAGCTCTTTGGGGTCAGGTGTTATCGTTTCAGAGGATGGCATCATCATCACCAACAACCATGTGATTGCAGGTGCTGATGAGGTGCGTGTTGCGCTTTCTGATCGTCGCGAGTTTGATGCGGACATTATCTTGGCGGATGAACGCACTGATCTGGCTGTTCTCAAAGTGCGAGATCCTGGTAATGCATTCCCGGTTGTTCCGTTTGCCAATTCTGATGAGTTGGAAGTGGGCGACCTCGTTCTAGCGATTGGTAACCCATTTGGTGTGGGGCAAACTGTGACGCAGGGTATTGTTTCTGCCGTCGCCCGAAATCAGGTCGGTGTCTCTGACTACCAGTTTTTCATCCAGACTGATGCTGCGATTAACCCAGGGAACTCGGGTGGAGCGCTTGTTGATTTGAAGGGTCGTCTTGTTGGTGTGAATACAGCAATTTTTACGCGTTCTGGCGGATCCAACGGTATCGGCTTTGCTATCCCGGCAAATATGGTTGAGGTTGTTGCGGCAGCGGCTGAAGAAGGCGGTATAGTGCGGCGACCATGGGTGGGCACCAGCGTTCAGCCTGTTGGTTCTGATCTTGCTGCAAGTCTTGGCCTAGACCGCCCGAGTGGTGTGTTGGTCACGCGTATTCAAGAGGGTAGCCCTGCAGACCGCGCGGGTGTGCAGGTCGGGGATTTGATAACCGCAGTCGGTGGTGCTCAGGTTGATGATCCGGATGCTTACGGATACCGTCTTGCCACGAAAAAAGTAGGTGGAACGACTGTTTTTGAGGTGATGCGGGAGGGAGAATCCCTAAGCCTGAATGTAAGCCTTGAGCGTGCACCGGAAACTGTGGCTAGAGATGTAAGAGAGATCGAAGGGAACTCGCCATTTGCCGGTATGCAGGTTATGAATTTATCACCTGCAGTTGCTGAAGAGCTTCGCATGTACAATGAGTTCTCTGGTGTTGTGATCGCTGATATCAAGACACGGACAAATGCGGCCTATGTTGGCTTTAAGCCGGGTGATATTCTCGTAGATGTGAACGGAAACGAGATTAACACAACCAAAGATCTTGTCGGTGCGACACGCACTCAGCAGCGTGCCTGGAAAATTGCATTCAAGCGTGATGGTCAGCTTCGGCAGGTCAACTTGCGTTAATTCTGCTTTTGAGCAGACAAAAGGAATAAGAGAGACCATGAGTGATCTGTTTTCAGCAAGTGGGATGGATCAGATAGAAAACAGGCCGTTGGCGGATCGCTTACGGCCTCGTGTTCTGGAAGATGTTGTTGGCCAGAGACACCTCCTAGGTGAAAACGGTATCCTAAGCCGTATGCTTCGGTCAGGGTCTTTGGGCTCTCTTATATTCTGGGGTCCTCCGGGGACTGGCAAGACGACGGTTGCGCGGTTACTTGCGGATGCGACCGAGTTGGAGTTCGAACAGATCTCCGCTATTTTCTCCGGTGTTGCTGATCTCAAGAAATGCTTTGAGCGTGCCAGAGGACGACGTATTTCCGGCAAACGGACATTGCTTTTTGTTGACGAAATCCATCGTTTTAACCGAGCGCAGCTGGATAGTTTTCTGCCGGTTATGGAAGACGGGACTATTACGCTCGTTGGGGCGACCACGGAGAACCCAAGCTTTGAGCTTAATGCCGCGCTGTTGTCTCGTGCGCATGTTCTTCCGTTTGAATCCTTGAATGAAGATGCGCTCATTGATCTGCTGAAACGCGCAGAAGACGAGATGGGTCGTGAACTGCCATTGGACGAGGAAGCACGGCTTTCCTTGGTACGGATGGCGGATGGTGACGGTCGGTCTGCACTTACTCTGTCTGAGGATGTCTGGAGAACAGCTGGTGAAGGTGAAATCTTTGATGCTGCTCGTCTTTCTGATGTGGTGCAGCGCCGTGCTCCGATTTACGATAAAAGTAAGGATGGCCATTACAACCTCATCTCAGCACTTCATAAGTCTATTCGTGGGTCTGATCCTGATGCCGCTCTTTATTGGATGTGTAGGATGATGGAAGGGGGCGAGGATCCTATGTTTATCCTGCGCCGTCTGACCGTGATGGCTTCGGAAGATATTGGGATGGCCGATCCTCAAGCGCTTGTGCAGGTTAATGCAGCTCGGTTTGCTTATCAGCTGGTTGGCTCGCCGGAAGGTGAGTATGCGCTGGCACAGGCAGCTGTGTATTTGGCGACGGCTCCAAAATCCAACGCATCTTATCTGGCTTATAAGAGTGCGCGGCAGGATGCGAAACAACATGGCTCTTTGGTGCCGCCGAGGCATATCCTGAACGCGCCAACCAAGCTCATGAAAGAAATGGGTTACGGAGATAGTTACCAGTATGACCATGACGCGCCGGATGCTTTTTCTGGTCAGGATTATTTCCCCGAAAAGATGGGTCGTCAGAAATACTACGAGCCTAATGCGCGTGGCTTTGAACGGGATATTCAGAAGCGTTTGGACTATTGGGACCGCCTAAGAAAAGAGCGTTCTACTAGCTAAACTCAGGTACACGTAACTTTGTTTCGGTTTCCTGATTGCAATCGGGCATCCTTCTTCGCACATTGACCTATGATTATTTGCGGTGTGTGAGATGCGACAACTCGAATTACGACTTGGGCTGGTTCTTTATGGCGGGGTTTCTCTTGCAATCTATATGCATGGGGTAACGCGGGAACTGCTTAATCTGCAGCGTGCCTCTCATGCCCTTCATCAAGTGCGACGCGATCGTGAGCGCGGTGTTGAAAGCGATGTTGTTCTTGAAGGCTCTGCAAAATCCTACTTCGATTTGCTAGAGAGTTTTACCCCACAATTGGACCTGCGGGTTGTTATTGATGCGATCTCCGGCGCATCAGCTGGTGGTGTAAACGCTATCATGTTGGCCCGGGCGCTGGCGCATGACCTTCCCTTAAAACACCACAGTGATTTATGGCTCGAACTTGCGGATGTCGATAAGCTGGCTAATGAAGCGTCGGGCTTGCGTAAACACGCTAAGCGGGCGCTAGCTCCTATTTTGGATAGGCTGCTGGTTCTGCTGGGAACTGATGTGCCTGCGGATAAAGAGGCGCGCAACAAACTTCGGAACTTCATCAGTTCTCGCTGGTTTACTCCTCCGTTCTCTGGTGAGCGATTTTCTGGATGGTTGCTTGATGCCTGCCGCGCTATGGATGAGGCTGATTGCGGTGAGACGCTGATCCCCTTTGGGCAGCGGTTGGAGCTGTTTGTTACGCTCACAGATTTTCACGGTGTGCTGCGGAAAATTGCGTTGCATGATCCTGAATATATTGAGGAGTTGGATCACCGACGCATCATCAAGTTCAGCGCTCATCACTTTGTGCCCAACGGTTTGCAGAGTGAAATGAGCCGGGATTTTATTCCTGAACTGGTATTTGCCGCACGTGCAACTTCAAGTTTTCCGGGTGCATTTCCTCCCATGAGTGCTGAGGAGATGGATAAGGTTCTTGAGGCCCAGGACATGCGGTGGCCGGGACGGGAGAAGTTCTTGACGAACGTCTTGCATGCGCGATGTGATGCGGAGAGCGAGCGTCTTTTTATTGATGGCTCTCTGGTTATGAACAAGCCGTTCCAACCCTTGATCGATTCTATTGCTCAGCGACCAGCGGCAAGAGAGGTTGTGCGGCGATTGCTTTATCTTGACCCCTTGCCATTTTCTCGTGGGGATGTGCCTTCAGACCCAGAGGCACCGGGTTTCTTTAAAAGTATTTTTGCCTCACTTGCACATATCCCTCGCAATGAACCAATTGGGGATGAATTGCAGGAGATTGAGCATATCAATTTGAAAGTGCGGCGGATTCAGGAAGTGGCAGATGCGGCTTTGCCGGTGGTGCGGAAAGAAGTGAAGGTAATACTGGAAAAACAAGGGAGACCTCCCCAAAATGAAGGTGATTTCTCTGTTGTTCGTGAAAGCGCTGAAGCGGCGTCTATGGAACATTCTGGCTTTGCAAACGCCGGCTATTTGCAGCTTCGATTAGGGCATTTGGCCCATAGGCTCGTATTGCTCATGGCAGATCTTTCCAAAGCAGGTGGTGATGGCTGCATCGAGAAGGAGGAGGAGGTGCAGCTGTGGTCCTGGGAGAGTGTGGAAAAGACAATCGTCAAAGCTCTGACATTTTCCATGGAAAACGAAGTGGACCGAGATCAGGTTAAAATGCTCTGTGAGTTGCGGACGCTGGACGTGGACTACCGCATTCGCCAGCTGCGTTTCCTCATCGAACAAATCAACAAATACTACCACCATAACGAGATTGTCGGTTCTGCTGAGTTTGCCAGACATTTGGACGTGTTTAAGCGGGAGCTGTATGAACAGATTGCAAATCTGCGCAACAGATGGTCTGAGGGATTTTATGGCACGGAGACAGTCCAACTTTCCAAGTTGCTGAAGGGGGTACCTTCCAGCATAGAAAACGTGCGAACTGTCCTCAATGTCCTGAGCTCGCGGATGGGATTGGCTGATCTTGACCGTTTGACGGATTCGCTTGTGTTTGATGGTGTCCAGAAGTTGAAAGACTTGAAAGCTGGTCAGGAAATCCTTGAGAGTTATATTGGTTTTTCGTTTTTTGACACGAGCATGTTCCCCGTACAGCAAGCGCTTGATGCATTTGAATTGCGAAAGATTGAGGTTGGGCGGATCAGCCCCAGGGATTCACCAGTGCTATGTCCCGGAGGTGTTGAACTCAAGGGTGTGCAGCTGCAGATGTTTGGCGCATTTTTCAACAAGGGTTGGCGAGAGCATGACTATCTTTGGGGGCGATTAAATGCAGCGGAACGGTTGGTGCGGCTGCTGCGCGATGTCTATCACCAAAGCTATGGAGCGGATAAGCAGATTGCACCGGATGATGACATGCATCTGAGGGGGGCATTCCTTGATATTCTGGAGGAGGAAGAGACACATCTGGAAGATCAAGCTCAGTTGATTGAATCCTGCCGTGAGCGAGTGGACAAGGTGTTCTCTAAGGGATGTTAGCTATGCACAAATTTATAGAAGACAGCCCCAGATAAATCCGTTAGTGAAAAGACATGAAGCATCTTATTCTTGTCGCTATCGGTGGTGGTGTGGGGGCCGTCTGCCGCCACTTAATCTCAATGGCTGGGCTGCGTCTTCTCGGATCTGGATTTCCATGGGGAACCGTTGCCGTTAACATTCTTGGTTCTTTGTTTATGGGGATCTTTATTGAGGTTCTGGCACAGCGCCTGAATGGCTCTTCTGAACTCAGGTACCTCATTGCAACTGGATTCCTAGGTGGTTTTACAACCTTCTCTACGTTCTCGTTGGATGTTGCTGTTTTGTGGGAACGTGGCGAGCTGGTTACGGCTGCTGCCTACGTGCTTATGTCACTTATTCTGTCCGTCTCCGCACTTTTTATTGGGCTTTATCTGACACGACAAGTCTTAACCTAATTTTGCAGTTTCCCTCGAAAACTCATAGAAACTTGATGGTTTTTTGCTTTTGAAGGCATTCCCTCACGTGAAACACTTGCATGTTTTGTCCTCAGCTGCCAAATGAGCGCCAACGAATTTAATCAGAAACGGTTGGCGCGCTGTTGTTTGCTGCCTCCCTCAAACGTCAGGACGTTAGCCCATGAGTGGCTCCGAGAAAAAAGAAGTAACCCCAATCAAAGGCAGCAGCCCGGTTAAGATCGAAATGCGCCGTGTTGATGCAGACGAAACCGGTATGCGGTTGGATCGCTGGTTTAAAGAAAATTTCCCAGAACTCGGGTTTGGTCGCTTACAGAAATTGTTGCGGACTAAACAGGTTCGTGTGGACGGCAAACGCGCTGAAAGCTCTACCCGGTTGGTAACTGGACAGGAAGTTCGCATCCCACCGCTTGGTGTTGAGCTTGCTGCTGATGATCGTGCTAATGCAAGGCCGCGTGCCCGCAAACAAGTCGATAGCGACCGTGAAGCTATTGAACAGATGATGCTGTTTGAAGATGCCCATGTGATGGTGCTGAACAAACCAGCTGGCCTTGCTGTTCAGGGCGGTTCTGGATTGACACGCCACGTGGATGGCATGCTTGATGCGTTTGCCAATCAGAAGGGCGATAAGCCTCGCCTTGTTCACCGTCTTGACCGTGAAACCTCCGGTATTTTGCTCATTGCAAAAACGCGTCGTGCGGCTCAGGAGCTGACAAAGGCATTTCGTCACCGGAATACGCGCAAGATTTACTGGGCTATGGTTGCAGGTGTGCCAAAGCCAAAACAGGGCCGTATCTCAACCCATCTTGCTCGCGATGAAAGCGAAGAGCGTATGAAGATTGTCCGTCACGGTGTTGAGGATTCTCAGCACGCGGTCAGCCTTTACAGCGTTGTTGAGCAGTCTGGACAAAAGCTATCCTGGGTCAGCCTTAAGCCTGTTACCGGTCGGACGCACCAGCTTCGCGCCCATGCAGCCCATATTGGTTGCCCGATTATTGGTGACCCGAAGTACTTTAACATTACGAACTGGGAATTGCCGGGCGGCATTCAAAACAAGCTGCACCTTTTGGCGCGGCGCATTTTGATTCCTCATCCTTCTGGAAACGGCGTCATTGATGTTTCGGCTCCTCTGCCTCCACACATGCAGCAGACATGGAATTTGCTGGGTATGGATGTGAAGGAATACGACCCTGAAATGAACGATCCTGAATAAAGTTTCTATTCAAACGTGGTTTGAGCTCTATGTATCTTATTGTTTTTGACTGTGATGGCACGCTTGCGGATAGCCAAAACAACATCATGACCGGGTTTGAAGCTGGTTATAAAGCGGTCGGATTGCCTGTTCCTTCTCGGGAAGAGGTTCTCCAGACGGTTGGCCTGACGCTTGATGTTGCTTTTGAGAAGCTTCTCGGTCGGAGTGATCCTGAGCTTATTACTCGCATGATTGAAGGTTACCAGCAGGTGATCTGGAATATGCGTGCAGAAGGCGCTGAGCATGACCCGCTTTATGAGGGGACACTTGAAGCGCTGAATGCTCTTGCTGGCATGGATGATGTTCTGCTTGGTATCGCGACGGGGAAGCATTCTCGCGGTATGAAGCATCTAATTGCTCTGCATAAACTGGAAGGCAAGTTTGTAACCGTACAAACGGCGGACGTTGCACCTTCCAAGCCTCATCCAGGTATGTTGTACCAAGCGATGAACGAGGCGGGCATTGATCCTGAAAACACCATAATGATAGGTGATACTACCTATGATATGCAGATGGCGTGCAATGCAGGTGTAAAATCTGTAGGCGTCACTTGGGGCTACCATAGCGCAGAAGACGTGAAGAACGCAGGCGCGACCCATGTCATCAATCAGTTTAGTGAGCTAATTCCGGTGCTTTCGAAGCACTTCATGTGGAATGGAGAAGTCGCATAATGCGTGACGTTTTTGAGCAGATTGCAGAGGATATCGCAAGAGGGCCTGTTGATGCAGTACAGGCGGCGCGTGCGCACAGCAAACAGAACTTGCCTAAGCGGTTTTATGAGCGTGTAAGCGTTGAACTAAAAGACGATGTTTATGCCGTTCTCCTTGATGGTAGCTCTATCAAAACGCCAGCTCGGAATACCTTGGTGTTTAAAGATGAGACGATCGCTGAGGGTGTCGCGGCGGAATGGGAGTTGCAGGAGGAGGAAATTGATCCAGCCACCATGCCGCTCACCCGCATTGCGCACTCCGCTATAGATTCTGTTGAAGACAAATTTGGTGATGTGGCCGATGAAATTACCCGGTACGCGGGTAATGATCATTTGTGCTACCGCGCTGAGGCACCTGCTGAACTGGTGGAACGCCAGAAAAACCAGTGGGACCCTGTGATTGAATGGGCTGAAAATCTATTTGGTGGGTCGTTTGAACTTGCCAAGGGGATCATTCATGTTGCGCAGGATGCTGCGATTACGCGCGCCTATCGTGAGCAACTGAATAAGTACGATGCACTTCAACTCGCCGGCATCCATACCGTGACGTCTATCTCGGGCTCTGCGCTTCTTGCGCTGGGGCTTGCGGAAAAAGCATTTGATGCTGACATTGTTTGGTCTGCAGCTCATGTGGATGAGGACTGGAACATCGAGCTGTGGGGGCAGGATGATGAAGCCGCCCGTATTCGTCGTTTTAAGCACGAGGAATTCATGGCTTCTGTGCTTATTCTTGTAGGTGTGCCTGAGGAAGAATAGATCTTTTTGTTGCTAAATGTAATGATTTTGGAAAGCGCAACACCCAGTTGCGCTTTTTTGTTTTATCGCCGGTTATCGGACACCAACATGCGTGCAATTAAACGTTTGGTGTATGTGGTTTCTTGAAAAGATATTATCTGCAATAACATCGAATCTGTTGAAGAGTATGGCCGCTAGGCCATATGTAGGGTGTATACCCGTTTGAAGCGGGAAGATCGTCGACCATTGGAATAATCAATAATTTTGAAGGAATCCCGCTGATGAAACATAATGAAAAAGTAATAGAGCGGTTGAATGAAGCGCTGCGTTTAGAACTTGGTGCGGTGAACCAGTACTGGCTGCATTTTCGTCTGTTGGAAGACTGGGGTTTTGGCAAGCTTGCGCAAAAAGAGCGTGAAGAGTCCATTGAGGAAATGCAGCACGCAGATAAACTGATTGAGCGCATTCTTTTCCTCGGCGGTCACCCGAATATGCAGAGCATTGGCTCGCTGAAAATCGGCGCAAACCTGAAAGAGGTTCTGGAATCAGACCTTTCTGGCGAGCATGAAGCGCGCACCTCTTACAAAAAAAGCCGTGAGATTTGCGATGAAGAAGGTGATTACGTCACCATGAAATTGTTTGATGATCTGCTGGCAGATGAAGAAGGTCACATTGATTTTCTTGAAACCCAGCTTGATCTTCTGGCGAAGATTGGCGAGCAAAACTATGGCGCGCTTAACGCCAAATCTGCAGATCAAGGCGAATAATCCTTTTTATTCCTAGTTGATTAGTTAAGGAGCTGCCTTTTTGGTGGCTCCTTTTTTATTGCCCTAAACTTGTCTTTGTCGGGCTAGTGGTTCGTTAGCAACAATCCTCGATTTGGGTAGGCGCGCCTCTCTGTTGATCTATGTTTATGATGAAAGACATTTCCCATGATCAGCACGCAGGGCAGCCGGCCAAATGAGACAGCACTGAAGAGGTGGGTTGGCGGAAAAATGCGTACCTAAAGGAGCGGCAGTCAGCGCCGGGATTTTATGAAAGCAAAAGACGGTATCATCGAACGCCTAAACATTGCCATTTCCATGGAACTTGGGGCAGTCAATCAATACTGGGTGCATTACAGGTTGCTTGCAGATTGGGGCTACACCAAGCTGGGGAAGAAGGAGCGCGCTGAATCCATTGAGGAAATGGGACACGCGGACCGGCTTATTGAACGTATTGTTTTTTTGGAGGGGCGTCCCAACTTGCAACATGTTGCTCCGTTGCGCATTGGCTCGACAGTTAAGGAAACGTTGGAAGCTGACCTTGCCGGAGAGCGTGAGGCTATTCAATATTATGGCGAATCCCGCCGGTTTTGTGAGCAGCAGGGTGATTTTGTTACAATGGCGTTGTTTGACTCACTTTTAGCGGATGAAGAAGGCCATTGTGACTACCTGGAGACTCAACTTGAACTTTTAGGGCAAATTGGCGAAGAAAAGTATGGATTGCTGAATGCAGGTAGCGCAGAGGAATCCGGCTAGTTTTTGACACGAGAAATGGCATAAAAGCTTGGTTTTCTGCAGGGTCTTACGGGTAGAATTGTGAGGTAGATCGGTTGCATTTGGCTGATGCTCTCAATCCAACGGCTCACTAGTTTTATTGCGTAGGGGCGTGCTAGGAGATATCTCAGTTAGATTGGGAGCTGAGATATCTTATGAAGGAAGTTCTGGCTGAATTGGAAAAACGGCGCGATGAAGCGCGGCTTGGTGGAGGGCAGCGCCGGATTGATGCGCAGCATAAGCGCGGAAAGTTGACCGCACGAGAGCGCATTGAAATTCTGTTAGATGAAGGTTCCTTTGAAGAATACGACATGTTCAAGCAGCATCGCTGTACTGAATTTGGTATGGAGGAAACGCATTTTCCAGGAGATGGTGTTGTAACGGGCTGGGGTACGATCAATGGTCGTACGGTCTATCTCTTCTCCAAGGACTTTACGGTGTTCGGCGGCTCACTTTCTGAGACCCACGCTGAGAAGATTATGAAAATCCAGGACATGGCGCTGCAGAACCGCGCGCCGATCATTGGTATTTTCGATGCAGGTGGCGCGCGAATTCAGGAAGGTGTTGCTGCACTTGGTGGATATGGCGAGGTGTTCTGGCGTAATATTCAAGCGTCCGGCGTTATTCCGCAGATTTCCGTGATTATGGGCCCATGTGCCGGTGGTGATGTGTATTCACCCGCCATGACTGACTTTATTTTCATGGTGCGCGACACATCCTATATGTTTGTGACCGGCCCTGATGTTGTGAAAACAGTGACCAACGAGACCGTAACAGCGGAAGAGTTGGGTGGTGCGAGTATTCACACGACCAAATCATCCATTGCGGATGGTGCTTTTGACAATGATGTTGAGGCGTTGCTGCAGATCAGGCGGTTGGTTGACTATCTGCCAATGAACAATAAGGCCTGCCTTCCAGAGTTGGAAGTTTATGATGACCCAGCTCGTTTGGATGAGAGTCTGAACACGCTGGTTCCCGATAATCCGAATAAACCTTACGACATGCGGGAATTGATCCTGAAGACTGTCGACGAGCGTGACTTTTTCGAGATTCAGGAGAGCTTCGCGGGCAATATCATAACCGGGTTTGGCCGTATTGAAGGTCGTAGTGTTGGTATTGTGGCTAACCAACCCATGGTTCTTGCTGGTGTGTTGGATAGTGATGCGAGTCGCAAAGCTGCACGTTTTGTTCGGTTCTGCGATTGCTTCGGCATTCCGCTTGTTACCTTCGTGGATGTTCCTGGCTTTTTGCCGGGAACTGCGCAGGAATATGGTGGGTTGATCAAGCATGGCGCGAAGTTGTTGTTTGCTTATGGCGAGGCGACCGTTCCAAAAATCACGGTTATTACGCGTAAGGCTTATGGCGGTGCGTATGATGTGATGAGCTCCAAGCACATTCGCGGCGATGTGAACTATGCATGGCCATCCGCTCAGATTGCTGTGATGGGTGCAAAAGGCGCAACCGAGATTCTTTACCGCTCAGAATTGGGTGATCCAGAGAAAATTGCAGAGCGCACGAAGGATTATGAGGATCGCTTTGCGAATCCGTTTGTTGCCGCAGAGCGTGGCTATATTGATGAGGTGATCATGCCTCAGGCAACCCGCATGCGTATTTCGCGGGCTCTCGCTATGCTGCGAACCAAGGACCAGCAGATGCCTTGGCGTAAGCACGATAATATTCCGCTCTAAATAGCGATAAGCTTGCATGAAACAACAAGAGCCCCAACCTTCATTTGAAGGTTGGGGCTCTTGTTGTTGGGGGAGGATACCTAACTTGGGGCGAGCTAGGCTTAACTGTCGTTGTTATCTACGACGCAGGTGTATCCGATGAGGGAGGCATTGGAGTCCTTAGTAACGACGTAGGCGCTTTGTGTTTCTTCGTTTGGAGAACAGTAAGAACCGTTTGCTACGTAACGGTCATAAAGGCCTGGGCCAGTTGCCAGAACGATTGCACCGCGATCTTGAACCAGTTCTTTAACCTGTGAACTAGACAGATCAACAGTGCTTGTAAGAGGAACGTTCATAGCCTGAGCAACAGAAGCAGCAGAGATGAGGCCGAGTACGGAAAGGGTCAGAGCGATCTTTTTCATTGTGATTAACTTTCAATTTTTTAAGTTTTATAGATGGGTTTGACCTGTACTTAATAAGTATTCAGATCTGTATATTCTTTAGATTTGTTGCTTTAATCTGTATTTGTCATTGATGGTGCGTCCCTATTTCTAATCATTGTCAGTTGTTATTATTTTATCGGCGGATTGTTGTTTCCGTCTGTAGGTATATAGATAACCATATCAAAAAATAATTATGTGTTACGCAACACAAAATCACCAATTTGCTTACTCTGGACTGTGGATTTGTCAGTTCACAACTTTGTTATTCTTGAAGGTGTTAAGTAAAATGTGATGTGGATCACTGTGAGGGTAATTCAACCACTCTGAAACCTGTCGTTTGTAATGAAATGTCGCCGAGGAGAGTGTTTGCTCGCCTGATCAGTCAAAAAAGTCGAAATCATTGTCGTAAGGTGGCTCGCAGGAGTAGCCAATAAAGCATTTCTTTTGATCTTTTGTCGGAACCCACCTGCTCTTCAGGCGTTCGGGGGGCTGGCAAAACCGCAAACTGCTGACGAAACGATCATACGTACGAACGCCTGTGCTGAGCACTATACCACCGGATTTTTGTACCAACGTCTGCGTTTGCTGACAGGTCATCGTACGTGTATCTGGCCGCGCTTGTGCGGTTATGGTGGTTGCCAGAATGAGGCCTGCTGATGTGAGGAGGGTTGAGAGGAACATTTTATATTCCCCTCCTACTGATTGCGACGGGTGCGAGGTGAACAGCTATAGCCTATCTGACAGCTTTTCTCGTCAAGTGTGGGGACCCACTTCCGGCGCAGAACCTCGTTGTGCAGGCAATATCTTATATCACTGACATAGCGATCATAGGTTCTAGGCCCCGTATTTAAAACGATGCCACCGGTTTTGTTGACGAGGCTCTTGGCCAGCTCGCAGGTGAGTTTTGTCGTGTCAGGTCTTGCTTGCGCTTGTGCAGAGGCAGCCCAGAGCAGGGTGATGAGAGAGCTGGCAACAATGGTCGTGGGAACATGTCTCATGACGTCAGCTAGTCCTTACAAACAGGTGATGTTTGTGACTTTAAAAGCCGCAGTTTCTTCTGTTTTGCAGGGAATACCCGGGTTGTGCGAGTATGAAGACGCGGCGTGGTTAGCCGACCTTGAAGAAAATCAAGGTGAATTGAGTTTAGGTTTCCGGTCTCTCGCGTGTGATTTCCACTGCAAATCCACCCACATGAACAGGGACCGGAGCTGATGGCTTGTTCACCTTCACTGTGACTTTTGAGATGCGCACATCCATTTTGAAAACAGCTTCACAAATGGCTCCTGCAAGACGTTCTAATAGGTTGAAGCGGGATTGGGTGACCACGGCCTCTACAGTCTTGGCAAGAGTGCCGTAGCAAACTGTATCTTCGTATTCATCCGAATGAGTGGCTTTTTCAAAATCTGCCCAACAGGTGAGGTCTACGATAAAGCGTTGGCCAAGTTTGGCTTCCTCATCATAAAGGCCATGAAATGCAAAGAAGGACAGGCCTTCCAGATAAATCTTATGCTCATTCATTGTGAGGCTCCGTTCCTATTCTTGGCAGTTGGAGTTCTTCTGTTGCCAGAGGTTGCTGGTAAACTCAATGCTATGTGCTCAAAAATTCTCGAAACACCGTTGTTTTGAGGGGGGTGTTTTCTGTTTTGGGAAAAGCGATTTGCCATAGGGCCGCACGATGGTTCTTCGCCCTATTGTGAGGTTGCGGAGTTGTGTGGAGATGCCTACAACCCAGCACTGTATAGTAAGACTACGTGTATTTGGGATGGGCGCATGTTTTCAAAAATTCTGATCGCAAACCGTGGCGAAATCGCTTGCCGTGTCATTAAGACTGCTAAGGCGATGGGAATCAAAACGGTTGCAGTTTATTCCGATGCGGACCGGGATGCACTTCATGTTGAGATGGCTGACGAGGCTGTTCATATTGGTGAGCCGACAGCTGCAAAATCCTACCTTGTGATCGACAAGATTATTGATGCATGCAAACAGACGGGTGCTGAAGCTGTTCATCCGGGGTATGGTTTCCTTTCCGAGCGCGCTGAATTTTGTGCGCGCTTGAAGCAGGAAGGCATTGTCTTCATTGGTCCAAATTCCAAAGCCATCGAAGTTATGGGCGATAAAATCACCTCCAAACGCTTTGCGTCGGATGCTGATGTTTCGACTGTTCCAGGCTATATGGGACTGATCGAAACACCTGAAGATGCCAAGCGTATTGCAACTGAAGTCGGTTACCCGGTGATGATTAAAGCATCAGCCGGTGGTGGCGGCAAAGGCATGCGCATTGCATTGAACGATAGCGAGGCAATGGATGGCTTTGATCGTGCCAGATCTGAGGCAATCAGTTCGTTCGGTGATGATCGCATCTTCATCGAGAAATTCATTGAAAATCCGCGCCATATCGAAATTCAGATCATGGGCGATAAACACGGTAACGTTATTTATCTGGGTGAACGTGAGTGTTCTATTCAGCGCCGAAATCAGAAAGTAATTGAGGAAGCTCCATCTCCGCTTTTGGATGAAGAAACCCGCCGCAAAATGGGTGAGCAGGCTGTTGCACTGGCTAAAGCCGTTGATTATGACAGTGCTGGTACGGTTGAGTTCGTGGCAGCTCAGGACAAGAGTTTCTTCTTCCTTGAGATGAATACCCGTCTTCAGGTGGAGCACCCTGTAACGGAATTAGTTACCGGTGTTGACCTTGTGGAGCAGATGATCCGTGTGGCTGCTGGTGAAGAACTGGCTATTAAGCAAGAGGATGTGAAGTTGAATGGTTGGTCCATTGAAAGTCGCATCTACGCTGAGGATCCATACCGCAATTTCCTGCCTTCCATTGGTCGTTTGACATATTACCGCCCGCCTGCTGAAGGAAAGCATGGCAACTACGTGGTTCGTAATGACACTGGTGTTGTTGAGGGATCTGAGATCTCCATGTTCTACGATCCGATGATTGCAAAGCTGGTGACGCATGCTGCGACCCGAGCCGAGGCGATTGCAGGCATGAGCACAGCGCTTGATGAGTTTCAGGTGGATGGCATTCAGCACAATGTGCCGTTTCTAGCCTCTTTGATGAAACATCCTCGTTGGCGCTCCGGCGAAATTTCAACTGGCTTTATTGCAGATGAATATCCAGATGGGTTCGAGCCTGCGATTCCAGATGCAGAGGCCCGCTCTGTGCTGGCTTCTGTTGCACTCTCTATGCATTTGATTGAGCGTGAGCGTCTTGATCATTTGCCGGGTCGTTTGCGTCCGCACCATGGGGCTGTTCGCCGCGAGTGGGCTGTTCTGATCAATGGAGAGAAGCTGGTCGCTGAACTCCTTGAAGGTATGCCTGCAACGCCTATTGATCTGGACGTGTGCATTGAGGGCGGCGCACATGAGCGCGTTGCCTCCAGGTGGGCTCCAGGTGAGATGTTATGGAAAGGGCAGGTTGGCGCTCGTAATGTTAGCGTTCAGGTGCGTGCTGTTGATAATGGCTACCAGTTGGATTGGCAGGGTTATTCTGTAGTTGCACAAGTGACGAGCCCGCGGATTGCGGAACTTGCCGCATTGATGCCTGAGAAGATTGCTCCAGACACATCCAACTTGTTGCTTTGCCCGATGCCGGGGCTTGTTGTTTCTCTTCATGTGGAAGAGGGACAGGAGGTAAAGGCTGGTGAGCAGCTTGCCATTGTTGAGGCCATGAAAATGGAAAATGTGCTTCGGGCTGAACGTGATTGTGTGGTAAGCGCAATTAAGGCTGCGCCGGGTGATAGTCTGGCAGTTGATGCAGTGATCATGGAATTTGAATAAGGGGTTGGCGCAAAGCCAATGCCCAGTTTGAGGAATTGGCTTTGCGCACTCTGCTTTTTGATTTGGATGGAACGCTGACAGACCCGTTTGTTGGCATTGTTACCAGCGTTCAATATGCGCTTGAAAAACTTGGCCGTGATGTTCCTCCGGCAAAAGACCTTGCTTTTGTTATCGGCCCTCCGCTCACCGAAACGCTTAGTCAACTCCTTGATACTGAGGATGAAGAGCTGGTTCTTGAAGCTGTTCGCCTGTACCGTGAGCGCTATACCACCATCGGTCTTTATGAAAATAAGCGCTATGAGGGCATCAAAGAGATTCTTAGTGAAGCTCAAGCCCGCGGCGATCGCCTGTTTGTGTGTACCTCCAAGCCATGGGTTTATGCGGAAAAGATCATCGCCCACTTTGAGCTGGATGGCTTTTTTGAAAAGACCTACGGCTGTGAGCTGGATATGACCCGCGGCAACAAGGTTGAGCTGCTGGCTTATCTGCTGGAGCAGGAAAAGCTCGACCCTTCAAAAACAGTTATGATCGGAGACCGGAAGCACGACCTTATTGCGGCTTCTGAAAATGGCGTTGCCTCAATTGGTGTGCTGTGGGGGTACGGTTCTGCTGAGGAGCTTGCAGAGTATAAGGCCGGTACTGTTGTGTCATCGCCTACAGAGCTTGCTACGCATCTTGCTGGAAGCCTCGTTTCCTGATTTCACCCTCTTCTAATGAGTGTTTTATGCCGATTTACTTTGCTTATGGCCGTCTGTTGGATCCTAAAATTATGGCAAGCCGTTGCCCGAACGCGAAAGCGCTCGGTCCTGCTTCTATGGGTGGGTATCGCTTTATCGTCACCTCTGAAGGTGTGCCTTCTATGGTGAAGTCTCCGGGGAAAACCGTTCACGGCGTACTTTGGGACTGCCGGGTTGGTGAAATCGCTGTTGTTGATGGAGCGGAAGCTCTTTTCCGAAAGGGACTGGATAAAGTGTTCCTTGCCGTTCGTTTTGGCCAGCAAAGCAAATCTGCAATTTTGTATGTGAGCCGAACTGCGAAAACAGGCAAACCGCACATCAAAGCGTGGGAAGGGGTTATGTCTGGCGCCGCGCACTGGCAGTTTCCTGAGTTGTACCGGGAAGAGTTACGTCAGTGGGATTTGCGGTAACAGCGCTATGTTTCCCTATAGGATTGTTTTCAGTTAGACTGAAAGCCTACTCGTAATTTCCTGAGAATCTGTTAGATAACAGTGTTCCCTTTTTGGGGGGACCTAATTCTCAGGGCGGGGTGAAACTCCCTACCGGTGGTGATGGGTCTTTCATGATCATAAGTCCACGAGCGCCTTCTCTATGGTGAGAGGGGTCAGCAGATCCGGTGAGATCCCGGAACCGACGGTTATAGTCCGGATGAAAGAGAATGTAGGTGTGGAGGTGTTCCAATGAACGCCGCTTGCTTGCGCGTCCTGATTCAATGGAACTTTGCAGCCTGATTGTGCTGCTCTTTGGATCAGAAAGATGTTTATGTTCAATCTGTTTATAGCTGACCTAAATGAGGCGCGTGTATGAGTACATCACGTAGCTCTATGCGGACATCTGCTGCCGTTGTTGGCGCGAGTTGGATGATTTTTGCAGGTGCGGCTTTCGCTATCACCAACTCCGCTATGCAGTATCTGACGTTGGTGCAAGGGCTTAGCTCCACGAGTGCAACGTTCTGGCAGTACTTTGTTTCATTGGTTGTTATGCTGCCGGTCATCTGGCGTATCGGTTTTGTCGGGCTAAAAACCACACAGCTTGGTCTTCATGTCTTCCGCGTGATTTTGGCAGCGCTAGGCGTTCAGTTCTGGATTGCGGGTTTGGCAAACGGTGTGCCGATCTGGCAGGCCATTGCGCTTTTGATGACCTCTCCTTTCTTTGTAACCATTGGTGCTGCTGCATTTCTTCGCGAAAAAGCGAGTGGTCAGCGCTGGTTAGCAACGGCTATTGGGTTCGTTGGGGGGATGATTATCCTGAGTCCATGGGATGAGACATTCCAGCTGGTTGCACTGCTGCCGATTGTGGCTGCATTGCTCTGGGGGTCTTCCATCTTGTGTATGAAGAAGCTTGAAGAGAAAGAGAGCCCGCAATCGGTTACGCTTTATCTACTGCTGCTTCTGACTCCGATCAATCTTGTTCTGGCGTTGCTGGCTCCAAGTGGCTTGGAATTGCCTGTAGGCATGAGCATGTGGTGGCTTGTTATTCTGGCTGGTTTGCTGGGTGCCATTGCGAACGGCTCTCTAGCAATGGCTTATGAGCGCGTTGATGCTGCTTATCTTCAGCCATTCGACCATTTGAAGCTGCCGCTGAATGTGCTTTGTGGCTTTCTCGTCTTTGGATGGGCGCCGCCTGGAAATCTCTGGCTTGGTGCAGCCCTTATTATTGGTGCGTCGCTTTACATTGTTCATGTGGAGCGCACGTCCAGTTAAACAAAAGCCCGGTGGTTTCTCCGGGCTTTTTTAATGCTCTGTGGGTGTTAGTTAAACCAGGCGGCAAAAGAGCCGAAGTTACGGCCCATGGGCCTTGTAATGGTTCTCAGGAAATTTCCCTCCCAGACCGGACCATCTTCAACATAGTCAACCGAGTTCGGTCCGGTGATGAAGAGGACCAGATCAAACGAGGGAGCGGTTTCAAAGAATTTCTTCATGTTGATCCCGTCTTCAAAAACCATTGAAGGAACAAGAAGTTCTCCGTTTAACACCTGTTCCGTTGCGCTTACCGCTTTGAGCCATGCATCGATAGTCTCTTGAGTGACGGCAAGAGATTGAAACGGGCTTGTTTGATTTGGATTGGGAAGCCATTCATTGTCGTCATCTGTCTCTTTTCCAACAAGTTCCCATGTCTCGTAATTCAGTTGCATAACTTTGAGCAGGTTTTGATGGGTCGCTTTGAGACGATCCGGGTTTTCAACCTGCCAGTTTATGCTGTGAATGAAGTTGAGGGGAGCGGCGAATGAAGCAAAGCCGCTGCCATCTTCATACTTTTTCTTCTCCTCCAGCAACTGGCCGTACTCAGTTGCGGATGGACCAAAAACACTGTGAAAGGTGAGATCGTATGTGTTCTGGTAATCAAAGGCGAGAAGGAAGTTTGCCGCGGACATAAGCAGGTTAGAGTAGCCCTGAAGCCATTTTGCGTCTGCCTGATCAAAGGTGACTGGAAAAGACTGAGCTTTGTCATTCACTTTGAAAACGCGAGAACTTGAGAGGCTTCCCAGAATATTTGAGAGATTTTCGTGGGGCTCGATTGTTCCACTCTGGTCAGCGTCCAATGAAATCTTCAGGAGATCAACTGGCAGCTTAACCGGTTGATCTGAAAGAGTTTCCAATGTCTGATTGGCTTGTTCCATGGAGGATACAAACCTCTCAAGCATTTCTCTTGTTTTCTCGTAGGTTATTGCCTCTGGGGAAGGATTAGGTGCGACTGGTATTCTGAATATAGGCAGGAAAGACCGTAGATTTCTGTCGACTGCTGCATTGCCTGCGCCGTACCGGTAGAGGTCCTGCTGTAACACTTCTAGTGCACTGAGGAACTGCAGGGCTCCCAATGCGAAGATGGCTTCGTTGTCGGTCTGGTTCTGCTTGGTTTGCTGGGTAAAGCTTTTGATGCCCAGCTTATAGGCGGCGGTTTCGACGATCTCATTAAATCGCTTTGATGTGCTTTCCGCTGCTGTCGCGTAGGTGGGGAAGGTCGTTGCGACTGCTGTTGCAGATAGTGTCACGGCAATAAGGCTGCCTTTGAAAAAATGCATAAAGTGTCTCCTAATGCGATGACCCTATAAGATATGGGAGTTGATGTTTTTTTTAAGGCTTGCAATCTAGGCGTGCTTGGCAGAAATGGCCTGCGTCACTGTTCTCGAAGAGAAAATGAGCCGTTGGCTATAACGGCCAGCGTTTCAGGAGATGTTTATGAAAACCATACACTTTTCCATCAAGGGATTGGTGCAGGGTGTTGGGTATCGCGCCTGGCTCTATAAAAAAGCGGGAATGCTTGGTGTTTCCGGCTGGTGCAAGAACCTGCCGGATGGGTCTGTTGAGGTTGTTGTTTCTGGTGATCCAGAGAAAGTTGATGCTTTGCTGATGGCAATGCAGGTTGGACCTTCGGCTGCGCAGGTGGATGCGTTGAGCAGATTGGAAGAGGCCCCAGAAGAAAAGGGGTCTTTCCGGATCGAACATTGATTACTCTGAGCTTGTTTCAGGCGCTCGTACCAGACCAGATGGTCCGATAGTTGTTGTTGGCCCGAAGATCTCTTCAAATTGCGCCCGTAGGATAATATCTACCTCCGGCAGAGAGAGCGGCAGGCCCATATCTACAAGGCTGGTGACGCCGTGTTTCTGTATCCCGCAAGGTACGATACCGGAGAAGTGCTCCAGATCGGGGTCCACGTTTAGTGAGATGCCATGAAACGTGACCCACTTCCTCAGGCGAATGCCGATGGCTGCGATCTTGTCTTCAACACCTTCCCCTTTTTGCGGACGCTTTACCCAGACGCCAACGCGATCTTCGCGGCGTTCTCCGCGCACGTGATGTTGCCAGAGTGTATCGATAAGCCATTGTTCTAATGCAGCAACAAAGGCTCGGACATCCTGTTTTCTCCGCTTCAGATCCAGCATGACGTAAGCAACGCGCTGCCCGGGGCCATGGTAGGTGTACTGTCCGCCGCGGCCTGTTTCAAAAACTGGAAAACGATCTTTTGAGATGAGGTCAATAGGGTCGGCGCTGGTGCCTGCTGTATATAGAGGGGGGTGCTCCAAAAGCCAGACGCGTTCTGCTGCCGTGCCTTCTGCTATGGCTGCGACGCGTTCGTCCATCTCTTTTTGCGCAACTTCATAGGGGACAAGATCGTCATCAATGACCCATTCAACGGGGGGAGATCCTTCGATTGGAAGGAAGTCAGTTGTGAGTGTTTGACGATCTGCCATGTTTTTTCCCAAAATGATCTGCGGATTTCGGTTAGGAAGTTTGCCCTAATGAGATGTAAGCGTCTACACTAAAAA
Source organism: Pseudovibrio sp. Tun.PSC04-5.I4 (assembly GCF_900104145.1). NCBI lineage: Bacteria > Pseudomonadati > Pseudomonadota > Alphaproteobacteria > Hyphomicrobiales > Stappiaceae > Pseudovibrio > Pseudovibrio sp. Tun.PSC04-5.I4. The sequence goes on from NZ_FNLB01000006.1 coordinate 4,436,416, forward strand.
TAACAGGGCACTCAACTCACAGAGTATATGATTGCTGGTTTTTATTCTCTGACTTGCTGGAGGACAGATATGAACAGGTTCGATGATATCACCGTTGATATTTCGGTGGTGCTGGGAAAATCCGACATGCCAGTGCATCAATTGTTGCGGATGGGACGTGGTGCGGTGATCGAGTTGGATACTCAAGAAGCTGATGATGTTGTCATTTTAGCCAATAACACACCGGTTGCCGAAGGGCAGGTGACTGTTGTTGGCGATAAAATTGGCGTTGTCATCACAAAGGTTTTGCAGCGTGCTGTAGAAATGCGGCCCATTTCCATGGAAGATCGTATCTGAAGCCACCCGTTCGGTGGATAAGTCCCCGTCAAAACGAGGTTTTTTCGATTTTTTTGCAGTGTGCTGTGAATTTCTGGAAAAGGGCACTTGCGCTGGTTCGAGGGGTTGGCTATATCACCGCTCACCAGCCGACGGGGCGAGGCTAACAAGCCAAGCCAACCGGAGGCAGCCTAGGTTTTGCGGCCGTGGCGGAATTGGTAGACGCGCAGCGTTGAGGTCGCTGTGGGGTAACACCCGTGGAAGTTCGAGTCTTCTCGGCCGCACCAAAAACCCCGAGTTCTTTATTGAACCGGGGTTTTTTGCCATCTACCTCCCTGTTTTCAAATGTAAATACAAACACAGCTCTGTTGTACGGAAACGAGGGAAGGCCTTCATTTGCGTTGATATGCGCTTATTTGAGTGGTTTTGCGTTTTTTACGATTTCCATGCGTTCCAATGTAAATCGCGAATTCTTCGCAAAAGCATTGCACGGTCTGACAAGGTCGCTATAAACACAAAACTGTGCACAGGGACGGCGGTACCTGGGTATTTCAAATTTCTGCAATCTTGAGGGACGATGCTCAGTTCAGGCATTTGGTTCAAACCAGTGGAGGTCTCATGACCCAATCGGAAAATCCCGGTGCGCTTCATGCTGTGCCCCCTCCACCGAATGTTCGAGATGCAAGCGGGCACCTTGATGCTCAATACGTCACTCGTATTGAAGCTGCGCTCGAAGTGCGCAATGCAGGTGTCATCCGTGAGCTTGCGGGTAATCTGCATGAAGCGGACATGGGTGACCTGCTGGAAACCCTTCGACATGATGACCGCGTTCTCCTTATTCAACTGCTTGGTGATGATTTTGACTTCGCCGCTTTGACAGAGATGGAGGAATCTGTGCGTGCGCAGGTTCTGGAAGCTTTGCCAGATGATGAAGTTGTTGAGGGGATCGGTGAACTTGAATCCGATGATGCGGTTTATCTGCTTGAGGATATGGAGCAGGAAGAGCAGGATAAGATTCTTGCTCAGCTGCCGAATGTTGATCAGGTTCAGATTAAACGTGCGCTGGAGTTTCCCGAGGAAACCGCTGGGCGTATTGTTCAGACCGATTTTATTGCTGTGCCTCCGTTCTGGACAGTGGGGCAGGTGATCGACCATCTGCGGAGCTCTGAGGACCTGCCTGAAAGCTTTTATGAGCTTTATGTGGTTGATCCCGGTTTCCGTCTGCTGGGAGCTGTGGCGCTGGACCAATTGCTGCGAACTAAGCGCTCCAAGAAGATCTCCAAGATTATGGAGGAGACACGCCATTCCGTTCTGGTTACTAATGACCAGGAGGATGTGGCTCGGTTGTTCGAGCGGTACAATCTTATTTCTGTCGCTGTTACGGATGTTTCCGAGCGGTTGGTCGGTATCCTTACTGTTGATGACATTGTGGATGTTATTCAGGAAGAGGCTGAAGAGGACATGCTGGCGATGGCTGGTGTGGGTGACGAGGAAATCTCAGACAGCGTTCTGGAGATTGCCAAATCCCGTATCTCATGGCTGACGGTCAACGTGTTTACTGCCATTTTTGCAGCCTATGTGATTTCCCTGTTCTCCGCCACTATCGAACGTATGGTGGCGCTTGCTGTGTTGATGCCGATTGTTGCCTCTATGGGTGGTAATTCCGGCACTCAGACGATGGCGGTGACGGTTCGCGCAATCGCAACACAAGAGTTGAATAGACGGAACCTGCTCCGCGTTTTACGACGCGAGTTGCTGGTTGGCATTCTCAACGGCGTGGGTCTTGGAGTGTTTGTTGGTGTTATTGCAGGGGCATGGTTTGGCAACCCAGAACTTGGGGTAGTGATTGGGAGTGCAGTTCTGATTAACTCCATTTGTGCCGGTTTGTTTGGTCTTCTTGTTCCTATGGGATTAGAGAGGATTGGAGCGGATCCTGCCATTGCTTCTTCAGTGTTTGTGACCATGATAACGGACGTGGTTGGTTTCTTTACGTTTTTGTTCCTGGCAGCGTGGTGGTTTGCCTTACCATACTAGCCAGGCAGGAGGTCTGGAATGGGTGCCCCAGGTATCAATGGTATTGTTGAAACAGCAGTTTACGTGGACGATTGCGAGGTCGCACACACATTTTACGGTGAAATGCTGGGATTGAAGCGCGTCGTGCAGGGTGAGCGAATGTGGGGCTATGCTGTTGCTCCCGGACAAATGCTGCTTATCTTCAAGCGCGGTGCCTGCCGGAAGGACGTTGAAAGCCCTTATGGTGTGGTGCCGGGACATGGAGCTGATGGCCGGTCACACTTTGCATTTGCGATTTCAAGAGATGAGCTTATCGATTGGCGTGAGTATCTGGAGGATAAATGCATCCCGATCCGAAGTGAAGTGCGCTGGCCGCAAGGAGGCATAAGCCTCTTTTTTGATGACCCTTTTGGCAATGTGGTGGAATTAGCAACACCGGGTTTGTGGCCCAACTATCAAGATTAAACAGAGCTTAGCCGTTTGACCCATTAGACATACTGTTTCAGTGATCGTTACACTACGCCTCTTTAAAGCTGAGGGTGGCCCGTTGCGTTTGTGCGGCCTGCCCCTGATTTTGGTGCGGGCTCCAATCGTTTGAGTAGTACGCGCTCTTGAGGACTGTTTATGAGTGAATTTATTCCAGCTTGCGCGCATTGGCAGAGCCGGGTTGAGCAAAGCTTCAACAAACAAAAGATGATGGGGCACATTGGTGCCTACCTTGGTGATATGGAGCCGGGGGCTATTGATGTGGTGTTGCCGCATGAGGATGGCGTTACACAGCAGCATGGGTTTTTCCATGGGGGTGCTATTTCCACCATTGCTGATGTGGCAGCAGGATACGCAGCTTTCTCGCTGATGCCAGCAGAGAAGGGCGTCTTGTCTGTTGAGTTCAAAGTGAATTTCCTGCGACCTGGAATTGGGGAACATTTGATTGCCAGAGGGCGCGTCCTCAAGCCGGGAAACATGGTCACCACCGCAAAAGCAGATGTGTTCGGGATCAGTGATGGCAAAGAAACACTGGTCGCAACAGGGCTTTTCACAATGTTCGGCAAAGATGGATTTGTAGATTAAGGTTGTTATCACGAGTGGTACAATTCGCTCTGATGCAATCACATCGTCGCGAATTGTGTTTTTGCTGTCGATACAGATAAAGATTTTGCTTGGTTCAGGAGTTCAAAAATTTAACTGCAGCTTCGTCACGTTTGCCAATGTAAACGATGAGCTTACTTCCATCACTTTGTACACTGACGCCCACCTTCGTCGCGACTTCCTTTTTCTTTTTTTCGCAGGCTGAGTTGGCTACTTTCAGCTTTTCTTGGAGGCTATCGTATTCTTTTTTCGATTTTAGGATTGGCTGCCTCTCTTTCACCATATCCTTCAAAATACTTTTTTGATTTTTATAATTTTCATCTTTTGAAATGTCTGTTTTCTGCTGTTTTGCCTGATCTTCTAACCCCTTAATGTAAAGCATCTTTATTTTGATGTTATGATTTGCTTCCTCCATCTTACTCACGATGGGGGCTTTGGCTTTAATCGCTTTGTCTATGCTTTCGATTGCAGCGGTGTATTTTGCAATAATTGGAGATTCTTCGACTTGTTGATCGAAGGCTTTACGCAGGCCCTGCTTACCGCTGCCGATAACCTTACTAAACTTTACCTTATCTTTAGCACCGACCTTTTCTTTTTTACTGATGGCATCCCAACCGGACTTGTCATATTTGCCAAAGAAATCATCAATGTCTTTGAATTTACATAGAACTGTAGGCATTTTTGCGTCCCTTTTTGAGGTTTCTCATTCCGCTTTTTTGAAACGAGATCTGGTAGAACTACCTAGATCTTCCGGGAGGTGCCCTAGCAAATTGTTTATTTGATTTTGAGATTTGTGTTAGATTTTAAGAAGCCAGTTGCATTTGTTTTCATATTGAATTCTGGGTTTTAGATCTGAGGAGTGAGTATGCCATCACATGGTTTGACGGATTTGCAGGAGTTGCTAGCTTCCTTGCGGGCGTCGGTCTCTGAGGAGGGGTATGTTTTTGCCAGTTTTCCGAATGGGAGTATTCATGAATTGGCGGAGTATTCTCCGCTGGGATTGTTTTGGGAAAACGAGGGGTTAACGGCAATTCTCTCCGTTGAGAATGCTGGTAAGGCGGGTGTGGAGACAGAGCCATGTTTTCGGCGGATCTCACTTGCTGTTCATTCTTCATTGGAAGCGGTGGGGCTGACTGCCGCGCTGTCTAACGCCCTTTCCGAGGCGGGAATATCTGCAAATGTTGTGGCCGCTTATTATCACGATCACATTTTCGTGCCCGATGAGAGAGCAGAGGCTGCGCTGGCTGCTTTGGAGGCATTGAGCGCATCTGCCCAGGCTGGATTAAGATAAAACGCTTGCTGCCGCTTTTGGCAAAGTGACGGCGCTCTGTCCTTTTAACAGGCATTCAAAGGTCTTGGCAGAAACGGCAGGGGAATAAAGGTATCCTTGATATTCATGACAGTTGAGTTTTTGGACCTGCCGTAATTGTTCTTCTGTTTCAATACCTTCTGCGACCAGTGTAAGGTTCAACAGGCGGCCCATCTGTACGATCATCTGTACTATTGGCCATCGTTTGGTATCGGCAATGAAAGAGCGGTCAATTTTTAGCGCAGTTACTGGATAGCGTTGCAGGTAGCCAAGGTTTGAATAACCGGTACCGAAGTCATCAATTTCCAACGCAAAGCCAATATCGCGCAGGGCATTGAGTTCCTTCAGGGTTTCATTGGCATCGCTGAGCAGGGCGCTCTCGGTTATTTCCAAGCGGATTGAGTTCGCAGATGCGCCGGTTTCTTCCAATATATTCTTTAGTCGCTGGGATATGCGGCCTCTGCGGAACTGAGCAGGGGACAGGTTGATCGAAAGAGCGATGTTGTAACCGGCCTCTGCCCATTGCTTTTGCTGCAGCATGGCGACACGGGCCACCCAGTCGCCAATCTCATCAATCATGCCAGCTTCCTCGGCAATCTCAATAAAGCTGGCCGCGGAAACCAGACCGCGGGTCGGGTGGTGCCAGCGCAAAAGGCCTTCAGCGCCGACAATACGATTGGAGGAGATATCGAGGCGAGGCTGGTAGTGAACTGCGAGCTCTTTGTTGCGCAGGGCCTGACGTAACGCGGTTTCAAGGCTGATGCGTTCTTCGGCCTCGCGAGACATGGAGACATCAAAGAAGCAAATGCGATCACGGCCCAGATCTTTGGCCTTATACATGGCCAGATCGGATTTGCGCATGAGTGTGTCGAGATCAGTTCCATGCTCAGGATAGGTGCAGACGCCTATGGAGGGCGTGACCTGCAACATGTGGCCCCTTACTTTACACGGCTGAGATAGGATAATTCGAATTTCCCGGCTGATCTCTTCCAGTAAATCTGTATCAGCGAAGTTGGCTATCAGGACAACGAATTCATCGCCGCCCAAACGAGCGACAAAGCCGATGCCTTCCACCACTTCTTTCAAGCGCTTGGCGATGATGACTAGAAGATCATCACCCACGAGATGACCGAGAGTGTCATTGATGGTTTTGAAGCGATCCAGATCAATGAAGATAAGGGCGCCGGGGTTTCCCGTCAGGCGGGTTTCATCCAGATAGCGCTCTGCTTCAATTTCAAGGAATGTGCGGTTGGCGAGGCCGGTTAAAGTGTCATGATGCGCGAGGTACCGCACTTCGTGCTCTGCCTTCAAACGCTTCGTGACATCCACTGCGCTGAGCAAAACGGTTTTAGCCCCTGAATAAGGGTCAAACCCACGGCGGGCATTGAGATCAAACCAGCGTTCCCCTTGCGAAGAATGCATCAGAGCCACAAGACTGGCCTGACCATTGGTGTGCAGAGCGTCCATCATGGCATCGTAATCACGGCGATTACACATGCGGTTTGCGAGGTTCTCGCAGCCGTTGGGCCGGTTCAGGCGGCTGGCCGGGTTTTCAAAGATGAGATTGCCGTTCTCATCGAACATGGTGATCATGGAGGTGGTGTGCAGTAAAACTTGCGCACTGCGCACTTGCGTTGGTTCTTGTCCGACCTCTGAGGTGATCTGCATCATTAAGGCTGGTCTGCCGGTCACGAGCATTTGCGGTGATATGGAGCAGTACACGGAGACTGGCTGAGAGTTAGGAACGAGCGTGATGCACTCTGCAATGCGGCCTTCTTCTGTAACGCGGCGCATATAGGAGTGCAGATTGCGACGGTAAGCCGGATTATTAAATGGCGCAGGAAGTTCCGTTTTGAACTCGCCCGTGGAATCAATACAGTCGAAAAGCTTTTTCCCTAGGAACGACAGACCAGAAGGATTTGCCCAAATAAGCTTGGTCTGATCTATATCCACGACATATATAGGAACCTCAACACGCGCAAAGGCGCGTTGATCTTCTGGCGGAACAGTCGAATGATAAAGGACAGTTGTGTCTCGTGTCTCAATATGTCCAGTCAAACCAGAAAATCCCTTCGTCCTGTGTCCTGGGGCTAGACACCGTTCCGTTTATGGCTTCATCAGCTTTAAGTGGATTGTTATTTATACCTATTATGTGAGTTGCAAGGTTATTAAAACGTTATTCCTTTACCTTTAAGTTGGATAAAATGGGCAGTCACTTGTGTACATTTTTCAGTTTCACGGTGAATTGAACTAGCCTTTCAGAAAGATCCACCAAAAGTGGGGGAGAACACCCTCTTTTTCCTAGGGAATTTCTGTTAGACTATGACTATGGGTGTTTGCGGTCCGCCGCTGTTTCTTTTAGTTATGTTTGACCAGAGTCTGCCGCGTCGGGCGGTAGCGAATATTAGGGAGCATGTCATACGCATGACGGACTATTGTGCTTCGACGTCGGTTCGCCTTGACGGTGATGAAGACGCGCCAAAGAATCCTGAGAAGTCTATACCAGTAGACAAACATCTTTTTGATGCGCGTACGGTGTTGATTACAGGACCTGTGAATCAGGAGATGGCTCAGGATATCTGTTCTCGTCTGCTTGCGCTTTCCCAGGTTGGTGATGATCCAATTACCGTAATTGTCTCCTCTCCAGGTGGACACGTCGAATCTGGTGATATGATCCACGACATGATCAAATTCATCAAACCGGAAGTACGCATTCTCGGCATGGGCTGGGTTGCGAGTGCTGGTGCCTTGATTTATGTCTCTGTGCCGCAAGAGCGTCGGTTCTGTACAGCGAACACACGTTTCCTGCTTCACCAACCATCTGGTGGAGCTGGCGGTATGGCGACTGATATTGAAATTCAGGCCAAAGAAATTCTCAAGATGCGTGATCGTCTGAACCAGCTCTTTGCTGATGCAACTGGCCAGAAGATTGAGCGTATTGAAAAAGATACGGACCGTGATTACTGGATGAGCCCAAGTGAGGGTATCGCGTACGGTCTGGTTGGCAAAGTGGTGAGCAGCGTTTCCGAACTTGCTTAAGCTCTTGTCATAGGGAATTGAAAAAGGCAGCCGGTTGGCTGCCTTTTTTGTTGGGCGAGCGGGTGCTCAACAAAGGCTTTAGTGTTGCCAGGTTCTGGCCGCAGAAATCCAGTCTGCAATTCGCTTGTCCGGGTTCTGTGCTTTTGTGACATCGGAGATGGTCGCGATTGAATCTGCGCCAGCTGCAAAAACGTCCGCCGCCCGTTCCAACGTAATACCGCCGATGGCAACCAGTGGCTTGTTGGTGCGTTCTCTCCAACGTTTCAAAGTTTGCAAGCCTTGTGGTTGCCAGCGCAATTCTTTGGTGGCGCTATTGTAAATTGGACCGAGAGCCACATATTCAGGATCGAGCGTCAGTGCTGTGTCCAGTTCGGCCTCATTATGAGTGGAGATACCGTAGTGGATACCAGCGGAACGGAGAGCGTGGAAATCTGCAGTCTTTAGATCGTCCTGCCCGAGGTGAACGTATCCCGCATTCTCATCATATACGGCTTTCCAATGATCGTTGACGATAAGAACGGCACCGGCTTTGTTGCAAAGCTGTTTGGCGGTTCTTATCTGTGAACGGACCTCGTCCTCTGATTTGTCTTTGATGCGAAGTTGGATGAGCTTTACGCCGAGAGGAAGGATACGTGGGAGCCAGTTGGCATCATCCACGATTAGATAAAAACGATCTAGCATTCTCATATTCTCAGTTGGTTAGTCCGTGATCTTTGGTTGATAACGGAATGTGTGTTGCCTGCAATTTATAAAAATTTAGAAGATGACAGAGAAATTATCCATTTTTTTCGTCATATATTCGATATTTACAAGTTATGCGTGTGTCCAATTGTGGAGAAACTCTAGTAAAAAACATAAAATTTTCTTGATGTGGAACTGGTAAATATCTGAGATGAAAAGTAAATGACGAAAAAATCTATGTATGCCGGGAAGGTTGCTTTGGGAACACCAAAAAATCTTGCATCAACCTCTTTCGCTCTGTTCGGGAGTGTGAATGTCTTACGTTGAAGCTCTCTCCACCGATGAGATTGCGGGCTGGCTGTCTAATGACGCAAAAATGTTGGGCAGACCTTGCCGCATATTTGCTGCGCTTGGAGAGCGTTTGATCGCACTCGGAATTAGGGTGGACCGGATTTCAAGCGGTGTGTCTATTTTGGATCCCAACTTTCAGGGCGAGGGTATTATCTGGGAAAATGGTGTGGGGCCAAGGCTCCGCTATTTCCAGCACATGCCGGAGCTGGATGAATCCTACAATCAGAGCCTGTGGAAGCGGACCAATGAATCGCGTATGATGATCCGTCATAAGTTTGGGCACCATGATGAGTATGATCAGCTGATGGTTATTCAGGAGCTGAAAGAGCAAGGATATACGGATTACGTTGCCATACCTATGCTGTTTTCAGATGGCGGTGCTCACGGACTCGCCTTTGCCTCACGCGATCCAGATGGATTTAAGGACAAAGACGTTCGCCTGTTTAATGAAATATCCCGGCCTCTGTCGCTCGTTTTTGAGTTGTTTAGTTCTCAAAAGACCTCCGAAAATATTTTAAATACTTACCTTGGCGCTCGCGCAGGACATCGCGTTTTGAATGGCGAGATTAAGCGCGGGGATGGTGAGCGGATCAACGCTATTGTTGCGTTCTGCGATATTCGAAACTTCACCGGGTTTTCAAACTACCTGTCAGACCGCAGTCTTTTTACCCTGCTCAATGAGTATTTTGGCATCGTGACGTCTAGAGTAGAGCAGCATGGCGGTGAGATTTTGAAGTTCATTGGGGATGAGGTTCTGGCAGTCTTTCCCTATACAGATGGCCAAAGCGCACGGATCGCTGCCTTTGAGGCGATGAATGCGCTTCGTGAAAGCTTGACAGATCTGGCCCAAGCTAATGTGCGCGGGTTCCCTAACTTGCCTGCCATACATGTTGGCATGGGCGTTCATGCGGGACGCGTGTTTTTTGGAAATGTTGGTGGGGAGCGTCGGCTCGATTTTACTGTGATCGGCCCCGTCGTGAATGAGGCCGCAAGGATTGCGACCCTTTCTAAGAGGCTCAATAGAGAAATGCTCATTTCCCAATCTGTTGCAGAAATTCTCACATGCTGTGATGAGCACTATATTGGAACGTATCCACTGAAAGGCTTCCAGAAGCCAGTGAAGGTGTATCAGGCGCCTGAGTTGACGCGATCCTGTTTGTTTGGTCCGGGCAACACTGCTTTTCTGGCTTGCGAGAAAAACTGACGACGGAGCAGGACGAGCGTTACCATGAGTGTTGTGCCTACGAATACCAGTGGGCCTGCATACCATCCAAGATATCCGACTGCGAAAAACAATGCCTGCTGGCCGTTGCTGAAATGGCGGCCCGCAAGCGTTGCCAACCGCGCTGCACGTAGGGATGTTTCGAGCGCTTCCTCATTTGTGTCATTACAGCCATCTGGAATGGAGCCCATGACAATGGTTGTGTAATTAAAGAGACGATACGCCCAGCCAAACTTAAAAAAGGCGTAGGCGAGGATAACCATCAGGCCAAACGTTTTGGCTTCTGTTTGCAAAGGATCTGCCAGATAAGGCAGGTTGATGTTGCGGGCAAGCGCTGTCACTTCCTCCGTGGCGCTTAGGAGCGTGACTGTGCCGCCGATTGCCAGAAGAGAGGCTGAGGCGAAGAAGGCCGTCCCTTGTTGCAAACCGGATGCTACGTTTGTGTCTGCTATGCGGACATCCCGGTTCAGCATCGCACGCATCCACCGGTACCGGTAGGCATCCATGGCATGAGATAGAGTGTATTTAGCCCATGGGCTACGATAAGCGAGCCAGCTGTACAGTCCCCATGCGAAGACAAAAAATATGATGGCTGCGATGTTGGATGCGGGAATTTGAAACATTGGTCTTTCTGTTCTTATACCGAAGGCTGAGTGGCTATTGGATTGCACAACTTTATAGGTGCATTCTGTCTCGCACGAAACCGCGTTGGCGAATAGTGGCGTTTGCGGGAGGTGGGTATTCTCAATCTGAATAACTGATTGAGGCGTTAGACTCATGATTTCCGCGGAAGATAGGTATCAGAGTTGTCCTAAATGACTCCGTCCATCCTACAAAAGACGTGTTTTAAACGAATTTTTCCATGAAATTTGATCAGCTTTTTCTCAAGTGTTAATAATATTTTTGAGGGCCTGAAAAAGACGTAACTAATTGTAAGTATATGGTTTTATTTGACTGGTATTTCTGTCTAGTGACATCTTACTGTTTACTTTTGTAGGAGGAGACTATTTAGGCAGGCTAAAATACGCCGTTTTGCTGTTGCGCTTTGGTGACAGAAGGGATATTTCGTGCGCCCTGTGCTGATAGGGGTTCCTCAGGTGCATGAATATCAACCATTAAACGGTGTTTTATGGACCATGAAATCCAAAAATCTTGCTGGGGTTTTACAGTCTGGACTGTAGTTACCCTCGGCGGCGTTATGGCTCTGTTCTACGTTTTTGCAGGTGCAGGCAGTTAACCTGAGACAACTGCTGTTAACACGCGGGATTTGAAAGGGATGCAAACCGAGTTTGCGTCCCTTTTTTCGTTTTCGGCTAGTCCGAAACCTGCAAGACAATTTTGTCCAAACGGGGCTTCTCCTGAAGCATATCCTGCGCTTCACCGATATGTTTGTGCAAGGTATGAGCTAAGCCTGTGGCTTTGGCTGGAAATGCGTCTGCGTTCCTGTTAATGGAGTGCTATGACACAGCATCTGGTAAAACTTTGTGTTGGCGTGGAAAGCGTCGATCAATTGCGCGGCTACATTGAGCAACGGCAAATCCTCGCCCTTGCGCATGGGCTGAGTAATGAGCAGATCCACACCACCAGAATGGTGCCCACGCGTATAGATGAGCTGCTTGATGGTGGGTCCCTGTATTGGGTCATTAAGGGCAACGTTCAGGTTCGTCAGAAGCTGATTGATATTCGCGTTCACAAAGATGATGCAGGTAAGAGGAGCTGTGACCTTGTAATGGAGCCCTATCTCCATCAGACGCAGTTTCAGCCGCGCAGGCCGTTTCAGGGCTGGCGGTATCTGAGCGTGTCAGATGCGCCTGCGGATTTGACTGGTTCGATGCTTGCTGGGGATCAGCTTGCTGAGATGCCTGAGGCAATGCGCCGTGAATTGCAGGATCTAGGCCTGATTTAGGCCTGTTGGCCTTCAGGGGAAGTGCCAGGTACCAGTGAAGCTGCTACCCGGACTGAAACTTATACTTCGATATTATCAATCAGCCGTGTGGTGCCGATTTTTGCGGCGACCAGAATGCGGACGCCTTTGATGTCGATTGGCGTGCCGAGGTGTTTTTCATCGCGCAGCTCAAAGTAGTCTGTCGTAAATCCTGAGAGCTTCAGAGCGGCGAGCGCTTTCTTCTGCACAACAATCCAGTTCTCCCCGTTGTGGAGTGCATTGCGCGCTGTGGTCAGCGTTTGGGAGATTGTCCGCGCGTTGGTGCGCTCCTGCTCGTTGAGGTATTCGTTGCGAGAGGACATGGCCAGCCCGTCGTGCTCGCGAACTGTTGGTGCACCGAGAATCTTGGTTGGCAAGTGCAAGTCTTTTGCCAGTTGTTTGATAACACACAGCTGCTGGTAGTCTTTTTCCCCAAATATTGCGGTGTCTGGCATAACAGCCAGCAAAAGCTTAGCAACAACGGTGGCGACACCCGTGAAGAAATGCGGGCGGTGTTCTGATTCTAAGCCGATCGCCGGGCCATCAATCTGGATGGTTGTTGCATACCCGTTGGGGTACATCTCTTTGCCGTTTGGCGCGAAAACGCCGAACACGTCATGGTCTGCGAGTTTTTCAAGGTCGGAATTTTCTGTCCGAGGGTAGCTCTCAAAGTCTTCGCCCGGTGCAAATTGTTTTGGGTTCACAAAGATTGAAACAATCACGATGTCCGCGTGTTCCTTTGCTTTTTCAACCAGAGACAGGTGACCGGCGTGCAGCGCTCCCATCGTTGGAACCAGAGCGATTTTTTTGCCATCTCGTCTCAGAGGTGAAAGCGCAGTCCGTATGTCGTCTACACTGCGATATACGTCTGGGAGATTTCTCATAGGTGTCTCCATGTCGGAACACATATCCCGTTATTTCTTGCTGTTGCAGCTGTTATTATCTGTTGTTGGTAATGGGTTTGCGCAAGTCATGTTGAACCCAAATGCAAGCAGAAACTGATATAAAGAATATTAGCAGATTTTGTGACAACTCTCACTGCGCCAATAGTGGATACTGGAGGTAAGGTGGCTAAATTACTAATCTGTCCCATATTTGGGTAAGGTATTGGAATAAAATGCCTTCATTGCGATTTTAGTTGCTTGAGCCGAGGTGCGCCTATGTCTGATAAACCCGCCAATACATCTGGCTTTTTGCGAAAGCAGGCAGAGGACAAAACCGATCTCTCTGATTTCCTGCAGTCGGCTAAAGGCGCAATTGCGGCTCCGGCAGCCGCTGAGCGTGGGCGGTTGATCTTTGCGTTGGATGCTACCATGAGCCGGCAACCGACGTGGGATCAGGCCTGTCATCTGCAACAAGAGATGTTTGGGGAAACGGGCCGCATTGGGTCGCTGGATGTTCAGCTGGTGTTCTTCCGTGGATTTGGTGAGTGCAAAGCGTCGCGTTGGGTGAGTAACTCGCGGGATCTTGGGAAGATGATGAGCCGCATTCGGGTTCAGGCCGGGCGGACGCAGATTCGCAAAGTATTAGACCATGTTTTGCAGGAGACGCGGAAAACCCGTGTGCAGGCGGTGGTCTATATTGGCGACAGCATGGAAGAGAATCCGGACCGGGTGTGTGATCGTGCTGGCGAGCTTGGTTTGCTCGGCGTACCTATGTTTGTGTTTCAGGAAGGTCAGGATTCGGCGGCGGAACGCACGTATCGGGAAATCGTCCGATTGACCAACGGCGTCTACCTCAATTTTGATGCAGGGGCCGCGTCTAGTCTGCGCGGTTTACTGGCCGCAATTGCCGCGTATTCTGCTGGGGGAAAGAGCGCCCTTGAGCAGTTGGATCAATCAGGGCATAAAGGTGCACAATTCCTGCTAGAACACCTTAGGTAATATATGGGCTATTTGGTTATGGGAGGATTGCTGCTTGCCATCCTCTATTTCATCGCAAAGGCGCTGTCGCGATCTAATCCGGCAAAATTAGTTGAACAGCTAAAGATGCTGATCGGTTTAGTGCTTATTCCGGTTTGTATTTTTCTCGCCGTCACGGGAAAATGGATAGCGGCGATTCCGCTTGGCGTTTTTGCGCTTTCCCTTTTGGGGGTTAAATCGGCGCAGAACTATAAGTTCCCCGGCGGGTTTAGTCTTGGCGGGCTTGGCGACGTTTTCAACCGGACTGGCAAAAGCGCTGGTCAAACCTCTTCCGTTTCCTCCACCTATTTGAAGATGGAGCTGGACCATGACAGTCGTAAGCTCGAAGGCGACGTGCTTGCCGGTTCTTATTCAGGCCGTGCTTTGAGTTCACTTCAGACTGGTGATCTCAAAGGTTTATGGCATGAAGTGCAATCCGACGGAGACAGCGTGTCGCTACTCGAAGCTTACCTCGATAGCAGGCTCCCCAACTGGCGTGTAGACTTCCAGGCGGATTCCACAACGCGGGAGCGAAACGCGTCGGGCTCGAGCACTCTGACTGAAAAGGAGGCCTACGAGGTTCTTGGACTTGCGCCGGGCGCTTCCTTGGACGACGTTCGTGCCGCCCATCGCAGATTGATTAAGCGTTTGCATCCCGATAGCGGAGGCTCTGCTTTCTTGGCTTCCAAACTCAACGAGGCGAAGGATAGGCTTCTCAACAGACATTAAACTCACCGTAAAGATACTAGTTACTGATAGACGGCATAGCAGGAGTACTTGGCCTTTTTTAATTTGGCACACGCATCCCAAGCTGCTGTTTTGGTTTCAAACCCGATGAACCGAGCGCGGTACAAGGTTTGCTTCTTTGACATGACTGGTTCTGTGTAAATGCGCTTGTTGCGGAGGGTTGCTCCAGCTGCAGCACGCGCAGTCTCCAGGATTTTGATGGCTTTATCCTGGCTGTCGGTCGCGGAGATCTGAATCTGCCAACCGGATATGCTGATATCCTTAGGCTTCAGGCTCGCAATCTTTTGCTCAATAGGAGTAGAGGATGGCGTGTTTGTAGCCACCTTTTGTTGTAACCGAGCGGAGGCGGAAACAGCAGGCGCTGCCAGTGAATTGGCGACCAGTTGTTTCTGACGAGCTGCTGCCGGGGCCCTTACCTGTTTTTCCAGCATCTTAGCTATCGGGTCAGATGGCTTCGAATTTGGTGCTTTGGACAGGGCGGGGTTGGCATAAGCTAACAGAGTTGGTTGTTGTGGTGCGGGCGTGGAAACCTTTGCCACAGGGATCGCCGGAGCATTCTTCGGAAACTTATAACGCGATTTCTTCGCGGTAATTCCAGCATAAAGCATTGGCGTTGTGCGACGACCACGGGATGCTTTTGGCAAGTACTGACTGATCAGCTTGACCATTTGCGCATCTCGGCGTTTGCCGGTTCTACCACCAAGAACAACAGCCACGATCTGCCGGTTATCACGCTTCACATTGGTTACAAGGTTGAAGCCTGATGCATTCGTGTAGCCGGTTTTGATGCCATCTACACCACGGACACGTCCGAGCAGCTTGTTGTGGTTGCCCATGCGTCGGCCTGCATAGGTGTAAGAGCGGGTGTTGAAGTACTTGTAGTACTTCGGAAAACGATCCTGGATCGCGCGACCTAACAAGGCGAGGTCAGCGGCGGTTGTTACCTGCTTGGAGTTTGGCAGGCCGTGCGGGTTTCTGAAAGTGGAATTGCGCATGCCAATGGCACGAGCGGTCTGTGTCATACGGCGACCAAAAGCAGTTTCAGATCCGGAGATATGTTCGGCGATCACAGTCGAAGCGTCATTGGCTGACTTTGTGACCAGCGCGTATATGGCATCTTTCACGCCTAGCGTGCTGCCAACCTTTAAGCCGAGCTTGGTTGGCGGGCGGCCAGCAGCGTAGCGAGACACCTTCATTCTTGTTTTCAATGTGAGGCGGCCAGCTTCCAGTTCTTCAAAGAGAACATAAAGCGTCATGATCTTGGTGGTTGAGGCCGGGTAGCGTTTGGCATTTGCGTTTTTTGCGTAAAGCACCTTACCCGTTTTTGCATCTACAACGATGCCGGCATATTTGGGGTTTGCCTGAGCCACCGTTGGTGCAGCAATGAGTGCAGCGGAAACGGCTAGAATACCGACAGCTTGTCCAAAAGCCCTTTTAAGGCGACCGAATGGTCCTAAAATACGCAGACCCATGTTTTTTCTCGCCCCGTGAGCAATGGATGGCAGCAAACGCGCTCTATACTAGCAAATGTGTGAAGTGCCTGTGGAGGTGTGTTCAGAAAGCCTCAGCTGCAGAAAATGCAGCGGAGATGGCCCCCCCGGTTCGCTTCGTACCCAGAATGCTGTGATTACGGTTACAATTCTGTAAATACGGAGAGGCAGATTGCAAAAAAAATGATTTTATTCGTTTTTTAGATGCGGCTAGGGCGCTGGGATCGCTCTATATTGCAGTGCAAAATAAAGATTGACAAAATTTGTGCAGCGCATAATATCTCCGCATAAAGTTGAGAGATGTGGTGTTTGCTCCGCGCGAGATAATTACCTCATTATCGAAATACCGGCGCCGTCTAATGATGAGGGAATTTTTATGGTTACAGGATTCGAGAATATGCAAAAGCTTGGAAAAGATAACATGGAAATTGCCATGCAAAGCTTCGGCACCTTGTCTAAAGGAATGCAGGCGATCTCAACTGAGGTTGCAGAGTACTCCAAAAAATCTATGGAACAGAACAGCACCGCAATGGAGAAAGTTGCAAGTGCGAAGTCTATGGATAAGGCTATGGAAGTTCAGGCAGATTTTGCCAAGGTCAGCTATGAAAACATGGTAGGCCAGGCAACAAAGATCGGCGAAATGTATGCTGAAATTGCCAAGGCCGCCTGCAAGCCTTACGAAAACATGATGCCTAAGGTTGCCAAGTAGTCATTAAATGGAGCGCTTGTTTGGACCCGGAGCTGGGATTGGCTTCGGGTTTTTGTGTTTTTAAGGCCGGTCAATCTGGTTGATCGTGATGCCTTGTTTTTCTTAAAACCTCTCTCTCTTCTTCAAATACCTCTCAAAACATTGTGATTCTGGGCCTGTCTTTCTCGTATTTTGATGGCGTGCCTTTTATTTGATTAGCGTCAGCTCATCTTCCGTAAGGAGGTGTGCCTATTACTTCGGATAGTTCATGGTGGTTTTATCGAGATAGGGGTTTGCATTTTCCTGTTTGCTTAGGGAATAATCCTACTTAAGATAGGGAGAATGAAGAGCTGCTTTCAATGACCCGCAATTTGTTGATCTGGCAGGGACAATTTGAAAGTGATCTGTAGTCAGAAATCTCGGCATGCTGAGGGAAGATGGCTAATAGCTTGATGTAAAGCACAGCGTAGCTGCTGTAACAGGACAAATGAATGAAAGACCGACACCAGGCAATGAGTGTTCTCAAGGGAGATAAACTTATGCTTCCAGATTACAATGAAACAAAAGATGAAACGTTGTTTGATTTTTTTGGAGTTGTTGGTGCACCCTATGAAAATGCATATCCCTTGAATTCGTGGGGGTTACGTTTAAATACTATAAAGTCCTCTGCGCTATACATGGAGGGACATCGAGAAGTTATGAGCAGTGATTTCGACCTGAACAATGAGGATGATGGCGGGACGATTACAGCTACCAAGCCTAAGCCAAAAATAAAAAGGCCAAGCTTGTATCGCGTGTTGCTGCTTAATGATGATTTTACGCCGATGGAGTTTGTGATCCACGTGGTTGAGCGGTTTTTTCATAAGGACCGCGAAGACGCAACGCAGGTCATGCTTCATGTCCATCATCATGGCTTAGGGGAGTGTGGAGTCTTCACCTATGAAGTGGCCGAGACCAAGGTCACACAAGTAATGGATTTCGCCCGAAAACACCAACATCCATTGCAATGCGTAATGGAGAAAAAGTAATAGGGGGCGCCTGTGCCGTCATTTTCTCGCAGTCTGGAGAAAGCTCTCCATCAAGCTTTGGCGTTTGCCAACGAACGTCATCAGGAATATGCGACCCTGGAGCATTTACTGCTATCATTAATTGATGATCAGGATGCTGCAGCAGTAATGCGTGCATGCAATGTGGATCTCGACCAATTACGAAAAAGCATTGTAGAATACATTGATACTGAATTGGAGAACCTCGTCGTTGACGGGGATGATGATTCAAAACCAACAGCTGGGTTCCAGCGCGTTATTCAGCGTGCTGTCATTCATGTCCAATCTTCGGGACGTGAAGAGGTAACCGGGGCAAATGTACTTGTCGCCATTTTTGCTGAGCGTGAGAGTCACGCCGCTTACTTCCTGCAAGAGCAGGAAATGACCAGGTATGATGCCGTCAACTACATCTCACATGGAATTGCCAAACGGGCTGGAATGTCCGAACCACGCCGCGTGCGCGGAGTGGAAGAAGATTCTGATAGTGGCGGCAATGAAGCAAATGTGGGTATGCCACCTCCGCCATCTGGCGGTGGGTCTACAGATCAAACCAAACGGAAAACGGAAGCTCTTGAGGCGTATTGCGCCAACCTGAATGAGAAAGCGTTTTCCGGGAAGATCGATCCGTTGATTGGTCGGAGCAAAGAAATTTCGCGCACCATCCAGATCCTGTGCCGTCGGTCCAAAAACAATCCACTTTATGTGGGTGACCCAGGCGTTGGTAAAACAGCAATTGCCGAAGGGCTTGCGCGGCGGATCATCGTTGGTGACGTTCCTGAAGTCCTGCTGAATGCGACCATCTTTTCGCTAGATATGGGCTCGTTGCTGGCTGGGACCCGTTACCGGGGTGATTTTGAGGAGCGTCTGAAGCAGGTCGTCAAGGAAATCGAAGATTATCCCGGCGCGATCATGTTTATTGATGAAATTCATACGGTGATTGGTGCCGGTGCGACTTCCGGCGGAGCTATGGATGCGTCCAACCTGCTGAAGCCAGCTCTGGCTTCTGGTTCTATCCGGTGTATCGGGTCGACAACCTACAAAGAGTATCGTCAGTTCTTTGAAAAAGATCGTGCTCTTGTACGCCGCTTCCAGAAGGTGGATGTGAATGAGCCATCTATTCCAGATGCGATTGAAATTCTGAAGGGGCTTAAGCCTTACTTCGAGGAATTCCATAACATCCGCTACACCAATGAAGCGATCAAGGCGGCTGTTGAGTTGTCCTCCCGCTATCTTTCTGATCGGAAGCTGCCGGATAAAGCGATTGACGTGATTGACGAGTCTGGTGCTTCGCAGATGTTGCTGCCGGAGGGTAAACGTCGCAAGACGATTGGTCTGAAGGAAATTGAAGCAACCATTGCAACAATGGCGCGGATTCCACCTAAATCTGTTTCCAAAGATGATGCGGCCGTTCTGTCCAACCTGAAGAATAGTCTGAAACGTGTTGTTTATGGTCAGGACCCTGCAATTGAGGCTCTAACTGCGTCCATCAAACTGGCGCGTGCTGGTTTGCGTGAGCCGGATAAGCCAATCGGGTCTTACCTGTTCTCCGGTCCGACCGGGGTTGGTAAAACGGAAGTGGCGCGTCAGTTGGCCTCTTCCCTTGGTGTGGAACTGGTGCGGTTTGACATGTCCGAGTACATGGAACGCCACACGGTTTCCCGTCTGATCGGTGCGCCTCCGGGCTATGTCGGTTTTGATCAAGGTGGTTTGCTCACTGATGCGATTGATCAGCATCCGCATTGTGTGCTGCTGCTCGATGAAATCGAGAAGGCCCATCCTGACTTGTTCAACATATTGTTGCAGGTGATGGATCACGGAAAGCTGACCGATCATAACGGTAAGGCTGTGGATTTCAGAAACGTTATCCTGATCATGACAACCAATGCCGGTGCTGCGGATATGGCGAAGGCCCCAATTGGCTTTAACCGCTTGCAGCGCGAAGGCGATGACATGGAAGCGATCAACAAGATGTTTACTCCGGAGTTCCGGAACCGTCTTGATGCGATCATTCCGTTTGCGAACTTGGATAATGAAGTTATCCATCGTGTGGTTGAGAAGTTCGTCATGCAGCTGGAAGCTCAGCTTGCAGAACGGAACGTGACCTTTGAGCTGACACCTGAAGCGGTGGCCTGGCTCTCTGAAAAGGGGTACGACCGGACGATGGGTGCGCGTCCTTTGGGCCGTGTTATTCAGGAACACATCAAGAAGCCATTGGCCGATGAAGTGTTGTTTGGCAAACTTCAAAAGGGTGGCACTGTGAAGGTGTCTGTCTCTGAAGATCAGGAAGGGCTTTTGCTCGAGACTGTCGAGGAGCGCCCGCCGGTTAGGAAGACGACCGGTGCGAAGAAAAAGCCTGCATCAAAAGCCAAGAGCAAGTCAGGTGTGCCGCGGACTGGTAAGGGAGCGACCAAGCGCGGTCCTATTCCCGGATTGCCGATAGCGGACTGACCTTCAAGCTGTATGTTTGAACACTTGAGAAAAAAGCCGGAGTCTATGCTCCGGCTTTTTTGTATGGTGCATCTGCGTATTATTATGTACCCGAGCTGGTGCACTTAGATTCTGTTGTGCTTATGATCTTGGGCTAGCGGTTCGGGTCCTTCCTTTTGAGTTCTTAAATGACCAGTCGAGATATTGAAACTGTTGAAGGGGATGCCCCTTCTGAATTTGAGGGTGGGGCCTACTGGTTCCGTCAGGGTGCCAAAGGTGCGTTCTGTCTGCCCACATTGATTTTGATGATGGCGTTTGTCGGCTTTACATCTCTGGCGCGTGAAGTTGGCCTGACATTGAGCGAGGTTCTTTTGATGAGCCTCCTCATGTGGGCATTGCCCAGCATTGTTGTTTTAACCGGCGCGATGAGTGCGGGTGTCGGTATGATCCCGGCTGCTATCGCGGTCGCGCTTTCTGCCGTACGGTTGATGCCGATGACTGTTGCGCTTATTCCGGTGTTGCGAGACGGGAAGCGCACAAAGCTTTGGCAGTTGTTTTTGGTGTCTCATTTTGTGGCGGTCACGGCGTGGGTGTTTGCCATGCGCAATCTGCCTGATTTACCGCGCGCAGCGCGCCTACCATTTTTTGCGGGCTTTGGAAGTACCGTTCATTTTGTCGTTCTGTGCTCAACCACTTTGTTTTACATAGTGTTGCCAGTCATTCCTGCACCGCTTGCTGCCGGATTGGTGTTGTTGACCCCTGTCTATTTCATGTTTTCTATGTACCAAGCCTCTCGCACAGGCGGGGATAGGTTAGCTCTCGGGTTGGGCCTTGTGCTTGGGCCGGTATTCTACCTGCTGTTTCCGGGGGCTGATTTGCTGCTGACAGGGTTTGTTGGCGGAACGGTTGCCTTTGTAGCGTGGTTGTTTGCAACGCGGAGGGCGAGCCTATGAGTGAGGTGGCACAAAGCTGGTGGTGGCCTTATGCCATGATCCTCGTGGCTGGCTTTCTAGCAACGGAATGCTGGCGGTGGTTTGGTGTTGTTGCTGCTGGTCGCCTGCGGGAAGATAGCTTGCTGTTTGCGTGGGTGAGGGCGGTGGCGACCGCGCTGATTGCCGGGATCATCTCCCGTCTCATTCTCTTTCCGGATGGGGTGCTGGCGGATGTGCCAGTCTGGTTGCGTATCGCGGCGGTTATTGGCGGTATCATTGGATACAAAGTGCTCAATGACCGATTGATGGCGGGCATACTTTCTGCCGAGTTTGTGTTGATTGGTGGTTGGATGTTTGTGGTCTAAACAGTGCTTTCGGACTTGATGCACTTCAATGTTCCGGGGTTGCGTGTGGTGCTATGCTTTCTATGCGTTGATGACCGGGGGATGTGATGGAGTACCTTTCGTTAAATACAGACAGTCTGTGTGATGAGCATATCTGCTGTGCGATCTCTGATAAAAAGTGCGCGCGTGGGTATCAGCTCAAGAAGGATTGGTTGCGAGATCAGTTTGAGCAGGGCTACCAGTTTGTGCGTCTTGATGAGCGGGCCAAGGTGTTTATGGAATTCGGCCTTGCTGAACATGCATGGTGCCCGGTTTTTGCTCCCAATCATTTGCTGATCAACTGCTTCTGGGTTTCTGGAAAATACAAAGGGCAGGGACATGCCAAGGCGCTGCTTGCTAAGGCTATTGAGGATGCTCAAGAGAAGGGCTGTGATGGTCTTGTGACTGTCGCTGGGTCCAAAAAACTTCACTTCATGAGTGAAGGGAAATGGTTCAAGCGGCAGGGTTTTGAGGTGTGTGATAGCTCTCCAGATGGGTTTGAGCTTTTGCACTTAGCGCTGGGTGATGATGTGCCCAAGCCTCAATTTAGTGATGTTGTCAGAGCGGGTACTGGTCCCCAAGAGGCAGGCTTGGTTGCATACTATTCCAACCGTTGTCCGTTTACTGATCTGCATGTCACTCAGTCTTTGAGCGAGAGTGCTGCGGAGCGAGGCTTGCCGCTTACCATTGTGCATCTGGATAGCACTGCAAAAGCGCAGTCAGCGCCAACGCCAGCAACCATCTTCTCGCTGTTCTGGAACGGAAAATTTGTGACCACAGACCTGAGTGTTTGCATGAACTCGCGTTTTGATAAGATCACGCAGAAAGCTCTGGGGCATGAATTGCTTGCACCTGCTGGGTGATGTTCCTTGCGCGAAATCCGAATTGTTCGCGCAAGGTTGGTTCAAATGAAATGATGCGTTCTTAGCCTAGCACTGCACGGATCTTATCCGCATTGGCTTTCAGCACGTCGCTGTTTTCCATCTCGCCGCTATGCGGGCGTAAGGAAACACCAGCATGGCGTGGGATGACGTGGAAGTGGGTGTGGAATACCATCTGCCCGCCGGCACTCTCATTGAACTGATGGATCGTAATGCCATCCGCATCGAAGGCCTTCTTTACGATCTGAGCCATTTTCTGCGTTGTTTTGAGGGTGGCGAAGAGGTCAACCTCAGCAATGTCCAAAATGTTGCGAGAGCCGTTCTTTGGCAGAACGAGAACATGGCCATCGCCGCGTGGCATGATATCCATGATGACGAGCGTGTTCTCATCCTCAAAAACCTTCTCGCTGGGCAGTTCGCCGCGTAGAATTTTCGCGAAAATGTTCTGATCATCATATGCAGAGCTGGTCATTGTAGGGTCCTCAGTCATCACAGAAATGTTTGGCTTCTTACATATCGCGATTCACTGCTGATTACCCAATGAGAATCATGTGTGGTGATCTGGTAAGTGTTGAGAACCCAAAGCAGTTAGATTCGATCAAACTGTTTTGGGTATTGCTTTTGCGCGGATTCCTATCCGAAAACCGAAGCCACTTTTCGGGAATACCGCACGATCCTACTTAAGAAATCGAATCAAGTTTGGAGGGATTCGTGAGTCCCTTCATGCGGTTGAATCGGTTTTTTAATGTGAGTTTTAGGTGTCCTGCTGACGGAATGGACCGTGAGAGGAGAGAATTTCTTGTTCATACAGAACGGCTTGGCGTTCTTGATCGAGATAGTGTGCCACCGCATTTCTTAAAGAAGGGTTTGCAATCCAGTGCGCGGAATAGGTGAGGTTTGGCATATAGCCACGGGCGAGCTTGTGGGTTCCCTGTGCTCCAGCCTCAACGCGCTTTAACCCCTTTGCGATTGCAAACTCGATGGCTTGGTAATAGCAAATCTCGAAATGAAGGCAGGGATGGTCTTCTACACACCCCCAGTTACGACCATAGAGCGTATCACTGCCGATCATATTCAGGGCGCCTGCTATGTAGCGTCCCTCGCGTTTGGCCATGATGAGCAGGGTGTGATCTGCCAATCGTTCCCCCAGCAATGAGAAGAATTTACGGTTGAGGTAGGGAGATCCCCATTTGCGGCTGCTCGTGTCCTTATAAAACTCGTAGAACGCGTCCCAGTGCGCTTCGGACAGATCTGGGCCTGTGATCCATTCCACCTCAATATCATGCTCCAGAGCGGTTTTACGCTCCTTGCGGATGCTCTTGCGTTTTCGGGAGGACAGGGCGTTGAGAAATTCGTCGAAGTTTGCGTAGGTATTGTTGTCCCAGTGGAATTGTTGGTCTGTGCGCAGCAGGAAGCCTTGATCGCCCAATTCCTTCCATTCCTGCTCGGTGAGGAATGTGAGGTGGGCGGAGGAGCCTTCGATTCTGTTTGTCAGTTCCATCAGGCCGCTGGTCAGAACCTTGACGGCCTTTGCGCGGTTTACATCCGGTGAGATCAGCAAGCGGCGTCCGGGAACCGGCGTAAAGGGGATGGAGCTTTGGAGTTTGGGATAATAATCACCGCCAACGCGCTCAAGGGCATCAGCCCATGCATGGTCGAAGACGTATTCGCCCTGACTGTGGCTTTTGGCATAGGTGGGAACGGCGGCAACGGGTTTGCCGTTCTCTTCCCAATACAGGTGCTGAGGAATCCATCCAGCATCCCAACCCACACATCCGCTTTCTTCCAATGCTTGCAAAAAAGCGTGAGATAACATCGGATTGAAGCTGGTTCCCTGAGGTGTTGAGTCAGGGAGTTGATTGATTTCTGGCTGGGTCATTTCAGGTGAATCGATCCAGCCAGCTTGTTCATGCAAAATAGGTGGATAGCCGGGATTTGCCAGAGAGTCCCAGTCAGCGCTTGGGATCTCATCAAGGGATGAGAGAACTTTCAGAAGAGGCGGATTGGTCTCTGGCAAATTCAGGTATCCTAGATTGGGTCTTTGTCTGGGTTGAAGCCTTCAAAGACGATCTGGTCTGCGTATTTGGCAGCGTTGATCCGGTCTTCTTTGCTGCGAACGGTCCAGGTCATGATCGGCAGGCCGTAGAACTCCCGCAGGAAGCTTGTGCCATCCGCAGGCAGATCCTTAACATAGTAGGAAACAAAATGCGGATCAGTCCCTGCCATATGGAGCATCCATGAAATGTGTTTGCGCTCGTGTTCTGTCAGGCGTTCCAGTTTATCATAGCCAAAGGATGTCATGGAGATTGCACCGCGCGGAATTTGCGGGGCCACGCCTTTCATGCATCGCAGCATGTGCTGGTCGAAAGACTTGATTGCCACAGGACCAATGTAAGCGCTGAGCGTGTTGCCTATGGTTTTGATAAACTCGTGTTGGCCGGCTTTAAGGTTAAGTGATTTGATCTCGATGACCAAAGGCACTTTGCCATTCACCTGTTCCAGGACCTCTTCCAGTGACCAGAGATGATCTGTGGACCCGCGTAGGGAGAGTTTGCGCAGGTCTGCCAGATCATAGTCGATCACTTGCCCTTCGCCTTCTGTCAGGCGGTCCAGATGCTGATCGTGAAAGACGATGACTCGTCCGTCTTTCGTTTCTTGCAAGTCAACTTCAATGGAGAAGTTGTTGTCGATTGCAGCCTGAGTGGCTGAAGGGGTGTTTTCCAGAACGCCCGCGTCTTTATCGTGAAAACCGCGGTGTGCAATCGGACGGCTTGTTAGCCAAGAAAGGTTTTGCATGGGCATTATAATCTTTATCAGTCCAATAGAGCTGGTCAGCTGGGCTGACCCTGTTTGCTCAGCTGGAATATCTAGTTGTCTACGAGTTCGAAGATGGCTTCGATTTCGACAGCGGCGTTGAATGGCAATGCGCCTGCGCTTACGGCTGAGCGAGCATGATGGCCAGCTTCACCCATTGCAGCGACGAGGAAGTCTGACGCGCCATTTATGACTTTTGGCTGATCTCCAAAGTCACCTTTTGAATTAACAAAGCCAACGATTTTAACAAGACGCGCGATTTTGGACAGATCGCCCGTTGCAGCTTGGGCCTGTGCCAGCAAGTTGATTGCGCACAAGCGGGCAGCTTCAATCCCATCTTCAACGCTGAGGTCAGCGCCGACCTTGCCAGTCTTTGCAATCTTGCCGTCCTGCATTGGAAGTTGGCCAGAGATGAAAAGCTGGTTGCCTGTTTTTACGTAGGGTACGTAATTGGCAGCAGGCGCTGCTGCTTGTGGCAGTGAAACGCCCAGTTTTTCCAGATTTTGAAGTATGATGTTGGACATCCGAATATCCCTCCGCTTGAAGTGTTTGTTGCATAAAGTGATGCAATCGCGCGGGAACTCAAGAGAGCGTCTCTTCAAATTTCCGTGCCTGCAATATTGCGGGAAGCCTCACACCAAAATCAGGCGCGGCGCAAGAGTGCAGGTCCGGTTTTCTACGTGGAAAATGTGTGTCCAATTTGAAAGGTTTACCATTCCTCGTAGTTTCCTTGCAGAGGGTTTGCGTTGGGGGGCTGGTTTATGCACTCTTTGAGGCTCGGAAGAGGGCGGTTCGCGTGCTCAAGCTTCCGATGTGATCGGAGGTTTTATGCGCTTCAGTTGTCACCGTCGTTTTCTTACCGGGGTTGCTGGGATTTCCCTTTCCCTTGGTTGGCTTGGTCTTCCCAACAATGTTTTATCTGCAGAACTTCAGCCGCATCGAGCTATCTATGACATGAGATTGTCGAGTGCTGAGAGCGGATCGAAGATTTCTGATGTGACGGGCCGCATGGTTTATGAGCTGTCCGGCTCTGCCTGCGCCGGGTTTACGGTAGATCTGCGCTTTGTGGTGATGACAACGGACGGCGATGGGGCAGAGAGCGTTACTGATATACGCACCACTTATTATGAGGCCCCGGATAACGGCAAGCTGACGTTCGCTTATCAAACATTCATTGATGATTATCTGGCGGAGGAAGCACGGGGTACAGCCACGAACCAACCTACAAAGGTTGATGTGGATCTGGTCGGCCCTGATGTGAAGCAGCTCAGCTTTGATGGGTCCATCATGTTTCCGCTGCAACACTTGCACAGTATGATTGATGCGGCGGCCTCTGGTCAGCATTTTATGGCGACCAAGCTTTATGATGGCAGTGCGACGGGAGATACGCTGTATGATTCGAGTGTTGTTATTGGCCGTCAGTTGCCTGACCCACTTGCGCAGCGGTCTGACCATGCCTTGATGCCAAAAGGTTTAGCACGTGCGGATGCGTGGCCCGTTTCCATTGCCTACTTTGACCTAAATAATAAGGTGAGAGGCGAGCGATCCCCGGATTATCAGCTGCGGGCGGTTCTTCATGAAAATGGTGTTTCCAGAAGTATGCATTTGAATTACGGGTTGTTTCAGCTGGATGGCGCGCTGGTTGAGCTTGATCTTAAGCCCATCGTGCCAATGAGTGCCTGCAACACGTCTGCTTCGCTTGAAGAAGAGGTTAGCGTGCCACTTGGTGATGTGATTGCAGTTGAGCCAATCCGTTGAAATGGTGTTCAGGTGTCTTTGGACGGTTTAAACGAGCGTCCAAGGGATACGATTGAGCTGTCTTTGAATTTACCGCGCAGCACATCCATAGCCCGTTCTGCTTTAGCCCGTTTGCCTGCCTGTTCATCCAATAGGTCCTCTGGGTCGGCCTGAGTGGCGGGTCCAAGATCGCTGATGCCAACGCCAATCAAACGAAACCGGAGTTTTCCATCTGCGACATTTCTTAGGAGCTCATCCGCAGTGCGGTAGATTTTGTCTGCCAGCTGGGTCGGGTCGTGCAGCATGCGTGAACGGGTGATGGTTTTGAAATCTGAAGTTTTCAGCTTCAATGTTACCGAATGCCCAGAGGTTTCGGCTTTTTTGGAGCGATAAGATACTTTTTCCGTCAGGTCCCAAAGGGTGTTTGAGAGTTGTTCCACATCTGAGACGTCTTTGTTGAAGGTGGTCTCATTGCTGATGCTTTTGGCGCCGCGGTTGGAGGTAACTGTGCGATCGTCCTCTCCTTGGCAAAGCTTGGAGAGCCGCAGGCCCATGGCGCCGTATTTGCGGGCGAGGTCTGCCGGGTCCTTTTGCTGGAGCTGACCAATGGTTTTGATGCCATCACGTTCCAGCTTGGCCTGAAATACCTTTCCAACCCCCCAAATGACACTGGTTGGCTGCTTGGCGAGGAAATCTTTGGTTTCACTGCGGCCAATGATTGAAAACCCACGCGGTTTATCTAGGTCAGAGGCGATTTTCGCGAGAAACTTATTGTGCGCTAGTCCGACTGAGACTGAGAGGTTGAGTTCTTTTTGGATTTTGAGCGTAAATCTGACAAGCAATTCTGCCGGTGTTGCGCCGTGGAGCTTTTGGGTTCCTGAAAGATCCAGAAAAGCCTCATCGATAGAAAGAGGTTCGACCAGCGGTGTGAGTTTTTCCATCTCATCGCGGATTTGTTGCCCGACCTGTGAATACAGCTCCATGCGCGGGCGGATGACAACGGCCTCCGGGCATCGCTCCAGTGCTTTGAACATGGGCATTGCCGATTTGACGCCGTAAATGCGGGCGATGTAGCAAGCCGCTGACACCACACCACGTTGTCCGCCGCCGACGATGACTGGTTTGTCCGAGAGCTCAGGGTTGTCGCGTTTTTCAACGGATGCATAAAAGGCATCGCAGTCGATATGCGCGATTTCCAAGGTGTCCAGTTCTGCATGAGAAATCACGCGCGGACTGCCACATTTAGGACAGCGCGTCAGTTCTGCCCGAAACCGATGTGTACAGTCCCGGCACATTGCTTTGAGAGGAGCAGTCGCCTCAGTCATCATGGAGTTTAAGTCTCAGTTTGTGTGGTGAGACTAGCTTACCGCAGAGCGGAGCAGGTTTTCAATGAAATCACCGGTTTCTTCCCAACAGTTACTTTTAAGAGCGACGTTGGGTAGGTCTGATGATGTTTTGAAGAACCTTGGGTCTGCAATGAAGTGAACAAGGTGGACGTGCGGTGTGCTTTTGCCAACAGACAGAATGTTGGTTGGGCTGTCGTCGATAAAGAAGATCGGATGATGTCCGCGTTCAGCACATAACGCTGCAACTGCACCGCCTTTGGGGCCGTCATTGGTGACCAGTGGATAATCAATGTTCAGAGACTTCAGCAGATTTTCGCGGATGGTCTTGTTCTCGGCCCCGGGAAGGTTTGTAAGAATCACAATGTCGCAGTGTTGGGAGAGGCGCTTAAGTTGTTTGGCTGCGTGAGGCACAGGTTCCTGCTTGCCGCCTTCTGATGCAAAGAACGCATGAATTATCCTCATGCATGCGTCATCACTCAGGTGTTCCCCAGTCTGCACATTGATCATGTTTGCTTTGAGACGGTACGCGACTTCCTTGAAAACGATGCCTTGCTCGCTCATGAAGCGTTCCAGATGCGGGATGAATTGAAGAAGCACTTCGTCAACATCGCATATGACAAGAGGGTGAGCGCGCCGTTTCAGTTGACTGATCTGATGGAGGGCATCTGCGTTGGCTGTTTCTAACTTAGGCAAAGTAGTCCTGGCCTCCTGCAAGTTTTAGGTGAGCTGCTGCAATCATGGTTGGGCGCACACCAGCATTTTCCGTGTAGGCCAGCAGAAGCTGTTCGTCCTGCATCATGAATTCCAGCACACCTGCAAGAAATCCCGGTTCGGCCGCTGCGTCGCGAATCTCTTGTGGGCCAATGCCGGCCAGAGAGAGGAAACGACCGAGCTGTTCGGGGTTACTTGTGAGAAAGGTGAGAGCACCAATTGCAATTTCCTGTGCAGTATCTGCGGTTAAACTGCCGGTTTTGCCTAAATTCATTGGTGTTTGCCTTTCTGAAACGAATCCGAATTAACTATGTAGCAGGAAATTTAGTGTGGGACTTGTTCCAATGCCAGTCACTCGATGACTGCCTCACACGTTTATTCATGGCTAAGCCCTCTTTGGGGCCGCTTTTTATGCAGGACTGAACCGATGCAAAAGACCGTGTTGATTGTTGAAGACAACGAACTCAACATGAAGCTGTTTAACGACCTGCTTGAAGCTCATGGCTATACCACCTTGCAGTCGCGCAGTGGTATGGAAGCTATTGATCTTGCTCGCGCCCATAAGCCAGACCTGATTTTGATGGATATTCAATTGCCAGAGGTCTCCGGTCTTGAGGTGACGAAGTGGATCAAGGAAGACGATGAACTCAAAGCCATTCCGGTGATTGCAGTGACTGCATTTGCCATGAAAGGCGATGAGGAGCGAATCCGTCAGGGTGGATGTGAAGCGTATATCTCCAAGCCCATTTCCGTTGCTAGCTTTTTAGAGACTGTTTCAGGTTTTTTGAAGGAGAGCTGATAGGCAACACGTAACTTGCTATTGCAGCTAATGCTTGAGCTGTATTCAGCTTGAAGTTGCGCCTCTCCTAAATATCCTCAGCTTGTTCTTGAGTATTCCGACACGTGATGTCAGGTTTAATTGGATGAAAGTTGCATATCTAAGGTCGTAGGTCTTTGAAACTATACGAAAACACTGTGTGAATTTTACAAGGTGCCTCTGTTCCTGTATTTGCACCGCAGGCAAAGCAGAGGTTTCCTTGGTTTTGTTGTGTATAGTTTAAGAATCCCCTCCTATTTCAGGAGCGCAATTACCTTAAAGCTTTACTAAAGTCGTAAATGTTGCGATGGTGATATACGGTGATATCAACGTTAGATAATGCTTGACTAAACATTTGCGGTATTTGTTCAGGTCGATTGCTACAATCCCGACAGTGCCGCTCTGCAGACTCCCTACGGAGCGCTCAGGTCCGCCGCATCTCCTGGGTCCGTGGGGTTGGCCGGCGGGTATACGGGTTCTGAGTGGCCTCCTCGTGTCATCCGGTTCTCGCCGGCCACCGCTTTCCCTCTCACATTCTATGCCTTTTGTATGATGTTCGCAGTCCAGCGTGTGCAAGGCTTTGCCGTGCCGCTGAGTGTGGCTTGGCTCAGCTCTAATACAGATTAGGTGGGCGGAAGGTAAGGCTTCTCACGATAGTATCGGTTCACCCGTGAAAATCCAAAATACACCCAGCACCGAATTCGGCAGCTTGTGGGGATTATACTCAGAGGACCTGCACTTGTGTGTGGAAATGCTGTCTACCCCTGACAATTGAGAGGCGAAGTGGGTGAGGCGTAGAGCATTGATTTCGACAGTTTTCAATTGATCGGGCTTGGCTGAGCAGCTCTGGTTGTTTTTCGTGCGTATTCTTGACTAAATATGAAATCGTCTAGGGCTCGTCGCTGAGCTGCACATACAAAAAAGGCGCTCGCAATGCTGCAAACGCCTTTTTGATAATTCACAATGAACCCGAAGATTACTTGATCTTGGTTTCTTTGAAATCAACGTGTTTTTTTACGACTGGGTCGTATTTCCGCTTTACCATTTTATCGGTCATGGTGCGGGAGTTCTTTTTTGTTACGTAGAAATAGCCGGTGTCCGCAGTGGACTGCAGCTTGATCTTAATGGTGGTCGCCTTGGCCATCGCTAAGGATCCTGTCTGTTTTCGGCCTTAAGTGGCCAGTTGTTTTGTTTGTCCCGGTGGCACCCTCACACTTCGCTGGGCGGGGTGCTCTTCCGGTGAAACTTAGGGAATTCAGCGCGCACATTACTAATCACAGGGCTAAAGTCAAGATGCATTAGGGCGCTGCCCTGAGTCTTGCCCCTCTTATCAGGCATATAATTACATATCCGGCAAGGAATCCTGCAAATACCAGTGGTAAGCCAGAAGCACCCCACGCAGAAAGAGCAATTCCCGTGGTTGCCGGGCCCACCAGTTGGCCAATGGAATACATGAGCACAAAGGCTGCATTTGCTGACGCCAGATCCCCGCCTTCAAAGCGGGCCCCCAGATGTGTGAGACCAACTGTATAAAGACCAGCAACGACCCCACCCCAGAGGAAAAGTAGGACCAGTATGCCGATGAGGCTGCCGGAAAGCGGGATCATGAGCAAGGTGCCCAGGACACCAAAGGCACCGCAATAGATCAGAAGATGGCGCCTGTTCATACGGTCTGACAGCATGCCCAGAGGGATCTGCAGGATCATATTTCCTGCCGCCATGGCAGAGACCAGCAGGGTTGCAGTTACCGGTGTTAGTCCAATTTTGAGGCCATATAGAGGGAGCAGTGAAATACTTGATTGTTCCACAGCTCCAAAGACAAAGCCGGCGAGTGTTGCAGCCGGAGCTATCCACAAAAATGCGTAGAGCTTTGAGCTTGCTTCGCGTTCGATTCTCGGCGCGGCGTTGAAGCCAATGAGAACCGGGAGGGCGGCGATGATGATTGCAGCGCCTGCAAGGAGGAAGGGGAGCAGTCCTGTGGTTCCTGCTAGTGCCAGCATCAAAGGACCAGATGCGAAGCCCAGAGACAGCACAGTGGCGTACACGCCCATGAGCAGGCCTCTGTGCTTGGGCGGGGCGAGCGCGTTGATCCAGAACTCTGAGAGGATGAAGGCGGATGTGGTTGCGCCATGAAACAGCAGGCGCAGGGGGAACCATGCCCAGAAATTTTCCAGAACGAAGAAAAACGGCAATGAAACACCGGCCACAAGCAGGCTTATGAGTAGGGCCTGAGGCGTTCCTAGCTTGCGAGCCAGATAGGGCCCAACCGGGGTCGCTATGATCGAGGCTATGCCGGAGAAGGCTGTGTTGAGGCCAATCCACGTATCGCTGACACCGCGATGTTCCAGTGTCAGCGTTAATAGGGGCAGGCTTGCGGACAGAGAGAGGCCGACTGCGGTAATGGCAGCGATGGCAGCAATGATGCCGCGTATCTGTGTTTTTGAGAAAGAGTTGGCAAAAGAGCCGGAAGGTTGAACCATTTACAAAACTGCTTATTGCGCTTCTGCGAGCGATTGTTTGAAATGGTTCTAGCAGGAAAGATGTAAGGCGCAACAAAATGCGGTGGCAATGTTTTCTGTTTGCTGCGCCTTGGGTGTCTTACGTTTAAATTTCTTCGCGGGCGAAGCTGTCGTTCTTCCAGTAGTAGTAAGGCACTGGGCCATCTGGAGAGAGGTCGGGATCATTTGCGAGGCGGTGTTCCAGATCTGTCAGCACTGCCAATGTAATGCGTGGCAGATCCAGTTCTTTGCATTGCTCAATAGGAAGCCACTGAAGTTCTTCCAGTTCATCTGTTGGGCCAACACCAGTCTCCAGCTTATGCGCGATCTGGTCTGCCCAGACTGCGAAGAAACGGGCATCAAAGCGCCGTGTGCGCCCCGGAGGCGTGATTGCTCTGGCAACGTAGCGCATGGGTTCCAGATCCAGCTGGATGCCAAGTTCGTCAAACGCTTCAAAGCCGGGGCCAATTGGTCCTGTATTTTCATCGGCCTTACACCCAATGAAAATGCCGGCTTCTTCGTAGGTCTCACGAATGGCAGCAACAGCAAGCGCCCGCAGGCGACTTTCGGTTTTGATCTGCTTTTTGTCGTAGTTCAGCTTGGTGAGAACATCCGGGTGGTAATCGCGCACATATTTAGCGCGAGAATCATCAGAATCGACCCGACCGCCCGGAAATACAAATTTGCCCGGCATGAACTTGTGCGCCATATGGCGTTTGCCCATAAGCAAATGCAGCGAACCGTCTGGCTTGCGGTCCAAAATAAGCAGTGTTGAGGCGTCTTTAGGCCTCAAAGGTTGAGCGGCCGGATCGTTGCTTTCTTCCGTTCGCTCAACTTTAACTTCCTTCGTCAGGTCTTCCGTCGACATTCCTTACCCCTGATTGACACGCGTTGGGGTGAAACTAGGTGCTTTGCCAGCTGTTGCAAAGCCATCCATACGTAGTGCCCATTGCAAGCCAACCAAAGCGCCTTTGATTGGGCGAAGAAGGCCAAGAGCCATCACCAATGTGAGGGGAAGCCATACAGCCATATGGAGCCACATCGGCGGCACGTATGCCATCTCAACCCACATGGCGAGCAAAACGACAACGTGGCCCACAATGAAAATCGTGAAGTAGGGCGGCGCATCATCAGCGCGGTGGTGATGCAATTCCTCACCGCAATTTTTGCAGGACTGGCTCACCTCCAGATAACCATTGAAGGTGGAGCCGACGCCGCATGAAGGGCACTTGCAACGCATACCGCGCAGTACCGCTTCACCGGCGTTCCGTTCTTGATGGGTGCTCATATGTTCCTGCCTTTCCCGTCCTGTCAGTGCAGGGGAGGCACGCTTTAAGGCGTGCGCTTTCGCTTATTTCCGTCTTTTGACCGGCGTAACGCTTTTGGTTTGCTGTCACTTCTTGCTTGCCACCCTTTGTGCTTTGCAACCCGTCCAGCTGCATCGCCCTTGGTTTTGCCTTTTGTTAGCATTTCAAATCGCAGAGACCCCGCAAATGGAGCGGCTTCCACCAATTTGACCTGAACGGCATCCCCAAGTTGGAAGGTTTCACCGGTCGCTCTGCCCACAAGGGCATGAGCTGACTCTACATATTCGTAGTAA
This sequence comes from Pseudovibrio sp. Tun.PSC04-5.I4, assembly GCF_900104145.1. Classification (NCBI taxonomy): domain Bacteria; kingdom Pseudomonadati; phylum Pseudomonadota; class Alphaproteobacteria; order Hyphomicrobiales; family Stappiaceae; genus Pseudovibrio; species Pseudovibrio sp. Tun.PSC04-5.I4. The sequence goes on from NZ_FNLB01000006.1 coordinate 4,470,377, forward strand.
TCCATACCAATAGTAGATGCAGGAATGAAGCCATCTGCGCCATTTTGTAGCAGCTTGACGAACATACCGGATTTGGTAACACCTGCAATTCGACCAGAAAACTCGGCCCCGACACGATCACAAAGCCAAAACGCAATCAGGCGATCAATGGTTTCGCGTTCGGCAAACATTGCGCGGCGTTCTGCGCCGGAAATCTCTGCTGCGATAGCAGGGAGCTTCTCTTCTACGCCATGTGGTAGGCCGTCATCGCCAAGTTTCAGGGCGCGAATAAGCGCTCTGTGTACTATTAGATCCGCATAACGGCGAATTGGTGATGTGAAGTGCGCATAACGGCGAAGATTGAGCCCGAAGTGGCCGATGTTGTCCGGATTGTACTCAGCTTGCGCTTGCGAGCGGAGCACCACTTCAGACACCATTGTGGCGCTGGCAGTGTCTTTGAACTTGTCGAGAATGTTATTGAAGACCGAAGCGCGCAGGCCACCAATGTGAGGTACTTTCACATTGAGCGTGGACAGGAAGTCGCGCAGGTTTTCCAGCTTTTCTGGTGTGGACGCATCGTGAATACGGTAGAGCAGCGGCGTGTTGCGCTTTTCGAGCTCTTCTGCTGCGGCCACGTTCGCCTGAATCATGCATTCTTCGATGAGCTTATGCGCATCGAGGCGTTCGGGGATGACGATCTGGTCAACCGTTCCATCCTCATTGAGGAGAATACGGCGTTCCGGGATGTCCAGTTCCAGCGGCGCGCGCTTGTCACGGCCCTTCTTCAGGATCTCATAGGCAGCCCAGAGCGGTTGGAGAACAGTTTCCAGCAGCGGGCCGGTCTTGTCATCTGTTACGCCTTCAATTGCCTTTTGAGCCTGTTGATAGGACAGTTTGGCTGCGCTACGCATGATAACGCGGTGGAACGAATGAGAAATCTTCGTGCCACGTTTGTCGAAGACCATACGCGTTGCCATGGAAGGCCGGTCTTCATTCTCGCGCAGAGAACACAGATCGTTGGAGATGCGCTCAGGCAGCATCGGAATAACGCGGTCCGGGAAGTAGACCGAGTTGCCGCGCAGCAGCGCTTCTTTATCCAATGGAGAGCCCGGTGTTACATAGGCGGCAACATCAGCAATGGCGACGTAGACAATACAACCGCCTTCGTTTTGCGGGTCGTCGTCGAGCTGCGCATAGACAGCATCATCGTGGTCTTTCGCGGTGGCCGGGTCAATCGTGATGAGGGGAATGTCACGCCAGTCTTCACGGCCATTAGCGGTTGCAGGCTTGACGTTTTCAGATTCAGCGATGACGGAACCGGGGAACTCGTTGCGAATGCCCTGGGTGTGCAACGCAATCTCGGAGACGGCCATTTCAGAGTTGGTTGACCCGATGCGTCTGACGACTTTGCCGCGTGCAGTGCCGTATTTGCCGACTTTGTGGACTTCGACTTTGACGAGATCGCCATCCTCGGAGTCCAGCAGGTCACGCGGGTCGATATCGACTTCTCGCTGTTTGCGGTCGACAGGCGTTAGCCTGACTATTTTTGTGTCTTTGTCGATGCGCAGGACGCCGAGAATATCGGTCTCGTTGTCTTCCAGACGCTTCATCACGCGCACGCAATGTGTCGCGTCCGGGCCAGCATCCTGGTTCATAAGTTTTACAAGCGCTTTGTCGCCAATGCCCGGAGCTGGATTGAACTTGTTTTGGCTTTGTTGTGAGAGCGCGAGAACCGTTGGTGCTTCGCCGTGCTCTTCATCCCAGTTCAGCGGGATGCCAAGTAGTTCGCCATCGGCGGTGCGGCCTGTGAGTTTTATAACAAATACAGGTGGCAAATCGCCGGGCCGCAACATGCGTTTGCGGCGTTTCTCGAGTTGGCCGTTTGCAGCCAGATCTCTGAGCATGTGTTTTAGGGGAATTCGCGCAGCGCCGACAATGCCAAAATGGCGGGCGATTTCGCGTTTTGCAGCTTTGCTGGGATTTTCTGCGATGAACTTAAGAACGTCTTCGCGGGAGGGCATTTCTGCCGGTCCCTTTTGTCGGTTTTGAATGGCCTTATTTCGGCTCAATGTATCTCATCCAGTGCAGCATAAGTGCTGCCGATAACGGCTCCCGATAAATCGGGAGCCCAATGTTTCGTTATCCGGAGAGCAGGTCGGCTGTATTAGCCTTTCTTCGCGTTGATAAGCTCAATAGCCTGTTCGCGGGTTACCGTCTCCGGGTCTGTTCCTTTGGGCAGCGAGATGAACTCTTTGCCCCATTTGATCCGAACGCCGAGACGGCCGCTGTCGCGCAGTTCCATCGTTCCGCCATCCGGATGATCGCCAATTTCTTTCAAAGCGCCTTTTGGGGCGGCCTTCTTGGCGGTTGTTTTTTTCGCCGCTGCTTTTTTCGCAGGAGCTTTCTTTTTGCCTTTTGAACCGGCTTTTGCATTTACAAGCTCGATAGCTTGCTCCAGCGTGACGGCTTCAGGTTCAACATCTTTTGGCAAGGTTGCGTTGATTTTTTCCCATTTGACGTAAGGACCATATCGTCCTGGGTACACGTTGATCGCGCCGCCGTCCGGGTGATTACCCAATTCCTTGAGTGCTTTTGCTGCCGCGCCGCGTCCGCCGCCTTTGGCACGTTTTTCTGCCAGCAGGGTGACTGCGCGGTTGATGCCAACGGTGAACACTTCTTCCGGGCCATCAAGATTTGCATAGGTGCCATCGTGTAGCACGAATGGGCCGAAACGACCTAATCCGGCAGAAATCATCTTACCGTCTTCAGGGTGTTCACCCACTTCACGCGGCAAAGACAACAGCTCAAGGGCTTTTTCCAGATCCAGATCAGCCGCGTCCCAGCCTTTTGGCAGGGAGGAGCGCTTTGGTTTGGCTTCTTCGCCCAGTTGCACATATGGACCAAAACGGCCACGGCGCAAGGAAACTTCCAGTCCGGAGACCGGATCTAAGCCAAGAACCTTGGTTCCGTCCGCATCAGCGTCGCCGCCACCGCCGCCGTTTACCAGCTGGCGGGTGTAGCCACAGTGTGGCGGATCTTCATCCGGCACTTTGCCGTCTTTTTTGTCTTTGTTGTAGTTGGAACAGCCAACGAAAGCGCCATAACGGGACACTTTCAGAGACAGACGACCGGTTTCACAAGTTGGACACTTGCGTGGGTCTTGGCCTTCTTCTGTGACTGGGAAAACATGCGCTTTGAGAGATTCGTTCAGTGAATCCAAAACTTCCGTGTTGGATCGTTTGATAACCTCATCACAGATTTCGTGGAATGGATTCCAGAAATCGCGCAAAACGGCCTTCCATTCCAGCTCACCAGCGGAGATTTTATCGAGTTGGTCTTCAAGGCTCGCAGTGAAATCGTATTCCACGTAACGATTGAAGAAGTCCTCAAGGAACGCAATGACAAGACGGCCTTTATCTTGTGGGATAAGGCGCTTCTTGTCCAGATCCACATACTCGCGGTCGCGCAGGGTTTGCAGCGTTGCGGCGTAGGTGGATGGGCGGCCAATGCCCAGCTCTTCCATCTTTTTCACCAGCGTTGCTTCTGTGAAGCGTGGTGGTGGTTCAGTGAAATGCTGGCTGGCTTCTATGCCTTTACGGTCGAGTTTATCGCTTTTGTTGACGGCTGGCAGACGGCGGCTTTCTTCGTCTTCCTCATCATCTTTGCCTTCTTGGTAGAGGGCGAGGAAGCCGTCAAACCGTACGACTGAGCCAGAAGCACGCAGGGATGCTTTCTTGGAGCCGTCGGCTGCGTCAATATCAATCGTGGTGCGTTCCAGAACAGCGGAGGCCATCTGGGAGGCGATTGTTCGCTTCCAGACCAGCTCGTAGAGGCGAGCGCCATCTTCATCAAGGACCTTGGCCATGTCACGCGGGTGGCGTGTCAGCTCAGTTGGACGGATCGCTTCGTGGGCTTCCTGTGCATTCTTGGCTTTGACAGTGTAGACGCGTGGCTTTTCTGGCACGTATTCTTTGCCGTACTTGGACGCGATTACACTGCGGCAGCTTTCGATTGCTTCGGGAGCGATCTGTACACCATCTGTACGCATGTAGGTGATAAGACCGGTGGTTTCGCCGCCGATATTTGCCCCTTCATAAAGCTTTTGAGCCACCTGCATGGTCCGCGCTGCGGCAAACCCGAGTTTGCGCGAGGCTTCCTGCTGCAAGGTTGATGTGGTGAACGGCGCATATGGATTACGCTTCTGCGGTTTGCTTTCAACGTTTGCAACATTGAAGCTTGCGCTTTCCAGCATCTTTTTGATGGTGGTGGCTTCACCTTCTGAGGTGATGTCGAGACGTGTGATTTTTTTGCCGTCAAACCCGGTCAGGCGCGCTGGAAGAGCTGCGCTCTCTGGGGTGTTGAGGTTGGCAAGGATGGACCAGTATTCCTGTGACTTGAAACTTTCGATTTCAACTTCACGTTGGCAAACAAGGCGCAGGGATACGGATTGTACGCGGCCTGCTGAGCGTGCGCCCGGCAGTTTGCGCCACAAAACGGGAGAGAGCGTGAATCCTACGAGGTAATCCAATGCGCGGCGGGCCAGGTAGGCGTCAACCAATGGCACATCCAGCTCGCGCGGATTTTGCATGGCCTCAAGCACAGAATTTTTGGTGATCGCGTTGAAAACCACGCGCTCAATTTTCTTATCCTTGAGGACGCGTTTCTTTTTCAGAACTTCCAAAACATGCCAGGAAATGGCTTCGCCTTCGCGATCCGGATCGGTTGCGAGAATAAGGCGGTCAGCCCCCTTCACAGCGTCGGCGATCTCCGACAGGCGCTTTTGAGATTTGGAATCAACGGCCCAGGACATAGCAAAGTCGTCATCCGGCAGCACTGACCCATCCTTAGGCGGAAGGTCGCGCACATGGCCGTAGGACGCCAGAACTATATAGTCCTTGCCCAGATATTTATTGATCGTCTTGGCTTTCGCCGGTGATTCCACAATGACTACGTTCATTGATTTCCTGGCTTTCGCGTAAATCTCGTCTTGGAATTGATAAATCAAAAACCGATTTTATGAGTCGAACCGAAACAATCTCGGATGACTGTGCGGCTGTCAAATGGCCTTTTCAGACCGATAGGTCAAGAGCGGAAAAGCCACTCCCTCAATTTTCCTTGGTTATAAAATTGGTTGCGCTTGATTGTTTGCGCAACCTAGGATAGTTGCCGATGCTTGGTTAACCCTCAGATAGCAAAACACTTTTCATGAATGTGCTTATTGCATCCTAGATACTAAAGAAGGTTAAAAGCTTTGGCTGAACACTCCTTGCTGAAAGATGCCAAACAAATCCAAACAAGGGACGTGGCAGATTATTGTGCCAAAATGTGCCGTGAATTAAGTGATCTGGCTCGTGCAAACCGGCTTGATTTACTCGGGTATCTGCTTGTTTTGGCGGAAAAAGAGGCTGAAGCACGTGTTTCAGCTCTACCTCAAGCTCCTGAAAGTGATGCGCGAGAGACACAATTGGAATCCAGCTCAACAAAGTAACTCAGAAATAAGTGGATTGACCTGCCTTCCGATTCAGAACGCTTAAAAACCAGAGATATTGTGTGAAGCTCACGTCAGGCTGAACTGGTGTGTATGATTGAAAGTTTATTGGGTCTATGGCGTTCCAGACGGCCAGCCAGCTCAATCTCTAACAGCACCAGCTGTAAAGTTTGCAGGGGAAGTCCCGTGAAACGCAACAACTCGTCCTGATCAATGGGCGCTTCTGTGAGGGCATCTATAACGATCTGCCGGTCCTGCTCGTTCGCATCCATTGGTTTGTTTGCCTGAGATAGGATTGCAGGGTCTGGAGAAAGCCATTTGAGGGATGGTTCATCTATGCCCATTTGAAGCGGCAGGGGCATGGCGATCTTTGCTTGCATGGCCTCCAGAACATCATGAGCCGTCTGGATCAGGGCTGCGCCTTGCTGAATGAGTTTGTTAGCGCCTACGGACCGTGGATCCATTGGCGAGCCGGGAACGGCAAGGATTTCGCGGTTTTGCTCAAGGGCGTATCTGGCGGTGTGGAGCGAGCCTGATTTTTCTGCAGCCTCTATGAGAATGACACCGAGCGACATGCCGGAGATGAGGCGGTTGCGTCTTGGAAAGTCGCGTGCTCTCGGGTTCCAGCCGATGGGCATTTCGCTGATGGCGGCCCCGTTTGCGGCCACCATTCTCCCAAAAAGCCCCGTGTTTTCTTTGGGATAGATGGTGTCGATGCCCCCTGCAAAGGCTGCGATGGTTCCACTGTGCAGGGCTGCCTGATGCGCGGCGCTGTCTATACCTCGTGCAAGCCCCGAAATGATGGTGAAGCCTTCCGCGGAGAGGTCTTTGGCCAGACTCCCTGCAAACTTAGCTCCGGCTGCGGAGCAATTTCGCGCGCCTATGATGGCGAGCGTTTTTTGCGCTCCTGTGAGTTCTTGCTGAAGAGGGTCGCGAGCTCTGATGGCAAGCAGTGGCGGGGGCGCATCTATATGGCGAAGAAGTGGGGGATAGGCTCTTTCTCCCAAAGCAATCAGGCGGGCTCCCATTTTGTAAAGCGCGGCTAATTCCGCTTCTGCTTTGTCCTTGGAATAGAGGCGGTAGGATTTCTTACCGCCTCTGCGAGAAAGTTCTGGAAGAGCGGTTAGCGCGGCTTCTGCTGACCCAAAGTGATTGATCAGTTCTCTGAATGTTCGCGGTCCGACGTTCTCTGATCTGATGAGACGTAGCCACGCAAGCCGTTGGGTATCACTGAGGTGAGGTGCCCGGCTTGCAATGGCTGTTCCCATTTAGCTCATCCTTTGGATCCGATCTTGCTCTCATTACCCTTCAGCAAGCGCGTGATGTTCTCGTGATGTTTGGCCCATAGTATTACACTGAGCACTCCCATCATTTGCGCAATTTGCCACTGATCGAAAGCCAGCAGAATAAAGGGAGTGACAAGGCTGGCGACCAGTGCTGCCATGGATGAGTACTTGGTGATGTAGGCCGTCACGATCCAGATGGCGATGAAGATGACACCAACAGGCCAAAACACGCCTAAGAGGATACCAATGTAGGTTGCGACGCCTTTGCCACCTTTGAACTTCAGCCAGATAGGGAAGAGATGCCCAAGGAATGCGCCAAGGCCTGCAACAAGAGCTATATCGCCGCCCATGAACAGTTTGACCAGAACGACGGCCAGTGTGGCTTTGAGGGCATCACAGAGCAATGTCAGGGCTGCTAGTTTTTTGCTGCCTGTGCGCAGGACATTGGTGGTGCCAATGTTGCCGGAGCCTATGTTGCGGATATCTCCGTGGCCTGCCATCTTTGTAAACAGCAGGCCAAAAGGGATAGAGCCCAACACATAGCCAAAGGCCAATGCAGCCAGATAATAGGGTAGATCAAGGGACCAGCTGATTGGTTCAGGCACGTTTGTTTCTCCGATTGTTGCTCTTAAGCGGCGTAGTTGTACAGAATGCGGCCTGCAACAACGGTTGTCAAAACCCTGCCGGTCAAAGTTTCATCCTCGAAAGGCGTATTCTTTGAACGAGAACGGATTTTGTCCTTCTCAACAATCCAAGGTTTTTGTGGATCAAACACAATCAGGTCTGCCGGAGCCCCTCTTTGCAGACGGCCCGCCGACAAGCCCAGACGATCAGCTGGATTGCATGTCATTGTTGCAAGCAGCTTGGACAGGGAAATGTCTTCGTTGTGTACGAGACGCATTCCAGCTCCAAGCAGTGTCTCCAGCCCTAACGCACCATCCTCAGATTCTGCAAAGGGGTGACGCTTAGTTTCCACATCCTGAGGGTTATGATCGGACATTATTATGTCGATTGTGCCATTTGCCAGTGCTTCGACCATGGCCATGCGGTCATCTTCGGTGCGCAAGGGAGGCGACATCTTGTGGAAGGTCCGGTAGGGGCCGATGTCATTTTCGTTGAGCGTGAGATGATTGATGGAGATGCCAGCGGTGACATTGAGGCCATCATCTTTTGCTTTTTGAATTGCCAAAGCACTCTGCGGGCAGGAAATAAGGCGGGCGTGGTATTTGCCTTGTGCCATGGCAACAAGGCGCATATCGCGCTCGATGGCGATGAATTCTGCTTCACGCGGAATGCCACTAAGACCAAGCCATGTGGCACGCAGACCTGAGTTCATGACACCTGAGCCAGCAAGATCCTTATCCTTTGCCTGATGCACAACCAGTGCATCAAAGTCGCGGGCATAGGTCAGGAGACGCAGCAGCACCGAGGAGTTGGTGATCGGGTGCGTGTCATTGGTGAAGGCGATAGCACCGGCTTCTTGCAGCAGGCCCAGCTCGCTCATCTCCGTCCCTCTGAGGCCCTTGGTTAGAGCCGCCATTGGGTGAACATTGACGATTGCTGTATCGCGGGCGCGGCGCAGGATGAAATCTACCAGGGCAGGATCATCAATGACCGGGTCTGTGTCCGGGCTTGTCACCATGGTGGTGACACCGCCTGAAGCTGCTGCCTGGCTTGCACTTTCCAGTGTTTCGCGGTGTTCTGCACCGGGTTCACCAACACTGACACCAATATCAATCAGGCCCGGTGCAACAACTGCACCGTTACAGTCGATCGTTGCTGCCCCATCAGGTTTGCCCTGATTGAGGGCACTTGGGCCAGCGGCAAGGATTTTGCCATCAGCGATGATGACAGTGCCGGGTGCGTCCATGTTGGAAGCTGGGTCGATAACGCGTGCGTTTGTCAGGACCAGCGGGTTCACATTCTTGTTCATACGCTTGGCCTCTATGAGTTATCTGGCAGATTGTTTGCAAGGGCTTCCAGCACTGCCATGCGAATGGCAACACCCATTTCCACCTGCTCGCGGATTAGGCTTTGAGGGCCGTCAGCAACTTCTGCGGAAATCTCCACACCACGGTTCATTGGGCCGGGGTGCATCACCAGTGCGTCTGGGTTTGCGTAGGAGAGTTTTTCTGCGTCCAGACCGTGGTATCGGAAGTATTCGCGGACGGAGGGAACAAAAGCCCCACTCATGCGCTCGCGCTGCAGTCGCAGCATCATCACGATGTCACAGCCGACCAGGCCTTCACGCATGTCTGTGAATACTTCAACGCCCATACTATGAATACCAGAGGGCATTAGTGTAGAGGGAGCTATGACACGTACGCGTGCTCCCATGTTTGCCAGAAGGATGATGTTGGAGCGTGCGACACGGGAATGGCGGATGTCTCCGCAAATTGCTATTGTCAGACCACTGAGAGTTCCTTTGTGGCGACGAATAGTCAAGGCATCCAGAAGAGCCTGGGTTGGGTGTTCGTGAGGGCCGTCTCCGGCGTTTACGACTGCACAGCCAACTTTGCGGGCTAGCAGGTGTACCGCTCCTGCAGCGTGGTGGCGAACAACCAGCAAATCCGGGCGCATGGCGTTCAAGGTTGCAGCTGTGTCGATCAGGGTTTCACCCTTTTTCACAGAAGAGGTGGAGACCGACATGTTCATCACATCCGCGCCCAGGCGCTTGCCTGCAAGCTCAAAAGACGATTGGGTGCGGGTGGAAGCCTCAAAGAAGAGGTTTATTTGCGTTCGCCCTCGCAGAACGGCCTTCTGCTTTTCTACCTGACGGGACACTTCGACGGCTTCGTCGGCGAGATCCAATAGGTAATCAATTTCGGGAGGCTGCAATCCCTCGATACCGAGGAGATGGCGATGCGGGAACGCGGAGGATCGATGTGTGTTTTTTTTGGTCATCGAAGACCCTTATATATGCAGGAACCCTATGCTCGTAAAGAGCTCTACAGATGTATTGTTATTGTTGTGCAAATCGGTGTTGCAACGCGCGGGTTAACCTATCAAAATCATTGAAGTAACTCGCGGGAGAAAAAATGGAAAAAGTTTCACAGGCCACTATGATGACTGGGGTGATCAATCAAGCTCCTCCATATTGTGGATATAACCTTGCCGAGAGTGACCCAATTCTCCTTGCTGATATTGGCGGAACGGGATCCAATGATTCTGCCCACGCAGAGCTTATCAAGTTTGGTGAGCAGTGTGGAGCAGCTGATGCACTGGATCTGGGGAGATTGGCAAATGTGAATGAGCCGGTGCTTAAAACGCACGACCCATATGGGCGTCGTTTGGACATTGTCGAATTCCATCCTTCTTACCACGCTTTGATGCGTCGTTCCTTTGAAGCCGGTCTTCACAGTGCATCGATAGAATCCATGCAGCCGGGCGGTGAGCGGGCATTTTATCTGCGTGCTCGTAAATATTTCATCATGAGCCAGGTGGAAGGTGGTCACCTTTGCCCTGTGACCATGACAAATGCGTCTGGCATGGCTTTGACACAAGCCCCTGAGCTTGCCGAAGTCTGGAACCAGCGCATTGCGACCCGCAAGTATGATCAGCGCTTTCGGCCTGCAAGTCAGAAGCAGGGCGTAAGCCTTGGGATGGGCATGACGGAAAAGCAGGGTGGCTCTGATCTGCGCCAGATCATCACCCGCGCTGATAAGGTTTCGGAAGATACCTATGTGATCAACGGTCACAAATGGTTTTTCTCAGCACCGATGTGTGATGCCTTTCTTGTGCTTGCCAAGCTGGAGAGCGGACCAACCTGTTTCCTCGTTCCTCGCATTTTAGAGAGTGGCGAGGTTAACGGTCTGGACTTCCAGCGTTTGAAGAATAAGCTTGGCAACAAGTCCAATGCCTCTTCAGAAGTTGAGTTCAATAATGCGATTGGCTTCCTTGTCGGTGAAGAAGGCAAGGGTATCAAAACCATCCTGAGTATGGTGACACCGACGCGTGTAGATTGCTGTATTGGTTCTGCCGCGCTGATGCGTGCTGCAATTTCACGTGCTGTTCACCACACGTCCTATCGCAGTGCGTTTGGGGAGCGGTTGATTGAAAAGCCGCTGATGCAGCGCGTGCTTGCGGATATGTCTTTGGACATGGCTGCCAGTGAAGCGCTGGCCCTGAAACTGGCCCATTGCATGGATCGGGAATCAACTGACCCGCAAGCTGCTGACTTCCTGCGTATCATTACACCTGCTGCGAAATACTGGATCTGTAAGAGCGCAGAAGTCGTTGCGGGTGAGGCGATGGAGTGTCTGGGCGGTAATGGCTACGTCGAAGACCACGATATGGCCCGTATTTACCGCGAAGCACCTGTGAACAGCATTTGGGAAGGCTCAGGCAATATCATGGCGCTTGATTTGCTGCGTGCGATGCATCGCAGTCCAGATGCGTTCATGAATGTGCTTGGTATGCTGGAAGCGGACCTCGGCCCTGCTGGTAAGGTTTCGGTTGAGGTGTTGCAGGCGGCGGCTCGTACATGCCTTGAAGATGAAGGCGGTGCGCGTTTGCTGACAGAACAGCTGGCGATTACAGCTGCGGCTGCTGCGCTGAAGGAAGTTGCACCACCGGCAATCGCCAATGCTTTCATCGAAACGCGAATGGCGGGTCAATGGCGCTCCAGCTATGGCATGCTGGATGCGCGTTATAATGCAAAGAGCATTCTGGAATGGCTTTACCCGATTAAGTAAGCCACGACCAGTAACCACGCTGGAATGGAAAGTGCGGCGGCAACTGTTTGAAGGGTCAGAATTTCGGCCATCAATTTGGCGTCGCCGCCCATTTTTCGTGCAAGCACAAAGCTTGCTCCTGCTGACGGGACAGAGAACACCAGTACCACAATTGTAAAGGCGATGCCTTGCAGCCCCATGAACAGAGCGAAGCAGGCTGCGATTGCTGGGGCGATGATGTTTCTTAGAATTAGTGCGGCTGTTAACGCTGGGCCGGGCCTGCGCAACGCTCCCAAATCCAAAGCGGCCCCCACGCACAATACGGCGATTGGCAAGGCAGCACTCCCCAAAAACGTTAGATAATTGGCAATGAAATCCGGTATGTTTTCGCCGGACAAGTTGAGCAGAGCACCGGCGGCAACGCTTAGGATAAACGGGTTCTTGGCGAGTTCTTTCAGGAACGTTTTGAACGAGGGCACACTGCCGCCCGCGTAGATGGAAAGCACTGTCACGCACAGGAGATTGGCCGAGGGGATCATGACTGCCATGATAACAGCAACCAGTGCGACACCTTCCTCACCAAAACTGTTGGCAGCGATTGCCATGGCCACAAAGGCATTCCAACGGACAGCTCCTTGAAAAATGGAGGTGAACCGTGGGCCGTTGATGGCGAACTTCTTTTTGAGAAGAGGTTGAAGCACAAGCGTTAGAACGGCCAGCGTACAGAACGTTCCCAGCACCGCGAGTGTTAGCTCTATCACCGGCATTTCAGAAAAATCTGATGTGCCCACATTGATGAAGATAATTGCGGGTAGGAGAACCCAATACGCGAGATCTTCCATGCCGCCCCAGCGCTCTCGGGGTATTATTCCGCGGTCGCGCAAAAACCAACCGGTAGCTGTGAGAAGCAGGACTGAAGCAATTGCTGAGAGTGCAGAGAACATGGGTATGCTTTTATAGGCTGGCAGTGCGGGTCATAACTGTGACGGGCAGAACTGCATGTGACGGGACGGTTTGGGGGAAGGTGTAAACAATCCCGTAAAATCACGTAGCCTGAATAAAGGTTTGGCGTAAAGCGCTGAGCGGTTTAAATTTTCTCAAGTAATGTTGCGTGGGCGTATTGATGGTAATCAATACTGCTCTGGTCCGCCGTAGCTTAACCGGTCAAGAAAGCCTTGCAGGATGTAGGCTGCTGCCATCTTATCGACGAGTTCTGCCCTGCGTGCGCGGGAACGATCTGCTTCGATGAGAGTTCTGGTTACCGCTGCGGTTGAAAGACGTTCGTCCCAATAGGTGATGGGAATTTCGGTCTTTTGTGCAAGGTTTCGCACAAATGCGCGGGTTGCCTGACAGCGCGGTCCTTCGGAGCCATCCATGTTGAGAGGCAGACCCATAACCATGCCAAAGACGCCGTGTGTGTTGCAAAGATCCAGCAAACGTTCTGCATCCAATGTGAATTTTTGACGCTTGATCGTCTCAAGAGGAGAGGCTATCCGGCGGGTAATGTCTGACAGCGCCAGACCAATGGTTTTTGAACCAAGGTCAATGCCGATCACCCGGTCTCCATCGTAAAGCGTAGTGTCAAAATCTTCGAGTGTGAATGTAGGATCATTTGCCATGGGCGCGAGGTAGCACGGCTCGCCTGTTCCGCCAAGCGGGTTTATGGGCTTTTTATCGGGGACATACAGGCAATGGGTTCTGTTGATGCTGGTTTTATGTTCTGTGCTGTGGCCCAAAGATGGGTAAGGAACCTATTGAACATGAGGATAGCGGTGACGCAGGTACAGTTTGAAGATGGATGGCAGAGTGTTTTAGCGCCTGAGATGAGTAAGCCGTATTTTCAAAAGCTTCAGGATTTTCTTGAAGCTGAGGAACGGGCTGGCAAAACCATCTTCCCGCCAAAAGCTGAGTGTTATGCTGCGTTTGAAGCTGCGCCGCTGAAGGATGTCCGTGTCGTTATTTTGGGGCAGGATCCATACCATGGTGAGGGGCAGGCCCACGGGCTTTCGTTCTCGGTTCGTGAAGGTGTGAAGCTGCCGCCCTCCCTGCGCAATATCTATAAGGAGCTGGAGAGTGACCTTGGTATTGCTCCTGCATCGCATGGGTGCTTAACCCAATGGGCCGAGCAGGGCGTTCTGCTACTCAACACATCCCTCAGTGTGGAGGAGGCAAAGGCGGGGTCTCACGCCAAGAAGGGCTGGGCGCCGTTTACGGATGCGGCGATTAAGGGCTTGTCGGAGGCACGTGAGAATCTGGTGTTCATTTTGTGGGGGGCTCATGCGCAAAAGAAGCTGGACTTGATTGATTGTGAGAAGCACTTTGTGTTGATGAGTGTTCATCCATCGCCGTTGTCAGCGCATCGTGGTTTTTTTGGTTCCGCTCCTTTTTCGAAGAGCAACTCCTACCTGAAAGCGCAGGGAATACCGGAGATAGATTGGATGATATCTTAGGGTTTAAGGATTGTGTAACCAAATCATTACTAGTCTTGGTCATATTTTATTTATCACGGTTTGCGCTGTGTTTGATGCGGACTGAAATGAGGGATCGGCGATATGGAATTGCAGTTTTTGGGCCATTCGGCTTTTAAGGTTACACTTCCTGGCGCAACCCTGCTGATTGATCCACTTTTGACTGGTAACCCGAGCTTTCCTATGGAGATGAGTGTTGAGGAGGTCAGTCAGGGTGTCGATCATGTTCTTCTCACCCATGGTCACGATGATCATGTGGGAGATGCAATTGATATTTTAAAAGCCACTGGTGCGACGCTCACAGCGAATTGGGAAATTTGTATGTGGGCGCAGGATAAGGGCGTTGAGAAGATCAATCCCATGAACCATGGTGGCTGTGTTGATATGGGCGCATTTGGTGTTGCTTTGACCAACGCTGTTCACAGTTCGGCATGCTCATTGGATAGTACTGGCAGTATAGCTGATGTTTATCTGGGCAATCCAGCGGGTCTTGTGGTGATGGCAGAGGGTGAACCAACGCTTTTGCATATGGGTGACACGGACATCTTCTCCGACATGGAGCTGATCAACGAGATTTACCGCCCGCAGATTGGCATTGTACCGATTGGTGACCGGTTTACTATGGGCGCACGGACTGCCTCAATGGCGTGCCAACGTTACTTCGAATTCCAGACGATTATTCCTTGCCATTATGGGACGTTCCCGATTCTGGATCAAAATGCGGATGAGTTTACGGAACTGATGGGGGATAACGCGTTTCGTGTCGCTGCGATTACGCCGGGCGAAACGGTCAAAGTGCACAATGGAGTGCTGAGCGCTGTTTGAATTTGGCCGGCGCATTGGATTACAAAAGAAAGGCCCCAGTTTTCACTGAGGCCTTTTGAGTTTAAAAGGGACACGTTCCGCGAATTATTCGTTTTTGTTGTATCTCACGCTGAGTTTGGGGCACGCGTGAGATTTCGGTCTTTAAGGGAGACTTGGGTTGGGGTTCGCTTAAAGATCGTTTTCTGGTGTGTGCTCAATTCCAGGCCAGTTTTCGTTTGCCCGGGTGATAGAAGCTTTCGGATCTTTTAGGAAGCTACGCTGGGCACCGGCATGGGCGTTCAGGTAAAGTTTGCCGTCAACGATTTTCCATTTGTCTGGCTGGATCGGAATTTTCACACCAAAGCTAACACCAGTTGCACACCAGCCACCGTACTGAGGCGCGTACTTGACTGGGTCTGCCTTAAACTTATCAAGATTGCTCTGGCTTGAAAATTTCCACTTCACACCTTGATAAGTGGTTGTGTACTTGGCATTGCCAGCGACTGGTTTGTCTTCAGTGAAGTATGCCACCGGGTCCGTACCCTTGATTGCATAACCATCTTCGACAAAGTTGGTTACATCATCAGCCATTGCGGTCATCGGGACCGTCATTAATGTTGATAGTGCAAGTCCAACTGCAAGCATTGTGGATTTAAGCTGCATGGGGGTACTCCTTCCGGCTTTTTCTTTAGGCAAGTCTGAAGCAGTCTGGCCTGTTTCGTTTACCAATCGATTAGGTTCAATCGCTGGTTTTTATCTGTGTTCCATAAACACTATGGAATAATAGTAATTCTAAGGCTAATAACGCTTCATCACCGTTTCGCGAACTGGTTGTGAGTGTGACTTCTACATGTTTAAAACGAAAGAAAGCCGCAGAATTCTGCGACTTTCTCTAGGGTTCAGCGGCATATTTCACTGAGAATTGGGGAGATTTTCGGAATAGACGCTAGGCGTCGCCTATTTGAAAATATGCCGCCGAAACTTAAGGGCTTAAAGCTTGTCAGGTGCTACGTCGCGGATGTCGACCCAGTTGGTGTCAGCGTTGGTGATTGTCTCGGATGTGCGGGACTGCATACGCTTAACAGCACCGTCATGTGCGTTGAGGTAGAGCTTGCCATCAACAATCGCCCAAAGGTTAGGCTTGGTTTCCAGCTTGCTGCCGAAGGAGGCGCCCACTGCACACCAGCCACCGTATTGTGGGGCGAATTTGGTTGGTTCTGCCACGAACTTGTCGCGGTTTTCAGCATTGGCGAATTTCCATGTCACACCGTCATATTGTGCGGTGAAGTCTGCATTGCCTTGCACTGGTTTGTTCTGCGTAAAATCAGCAACTGGATCGGTGCCGTTAATTGCGTAGCCGCCAGAAGTGTACGTTGAGATTTCGTCGGCAAAGGAACCGAAAGCGCTTGCGGAGAAAGCCGCACCTGCAATGAGTGCTGCAACAGCGATTGATTTGATTTTCATTATATTACCCTCAATTAAACAATGAACCATGCCAGAATTGAAAAGCGCCGGTCAGGATTAGCGCTGATTTGTTCTGGCACCCTCGGCCCGTGGAAGCTGCCCGTTTTTGCAAGGCCCAGTCTTATTGCCTCAAATGTACGTACAAGTGCCAATCAAGTGTCATCACCAAGAGGAGAGAAACTTTGAATTGTTATGATTAGCGGGTAATGGATTGAATTAGTTTAGTTATTTCGACCGCTTGTGGTTTGCGAGCGCGAATGAGGCTGGTGAAAAACAAAAATCCCATCAGCTGATCGATGCTGGTTTCCATGGATGCCGTTGCATTCCAGTAGACAAAGACCTGTCTTAGATGTGTGCGTTGCTCTCCCTCGATAAGGAATAGCTCTTCTTTGAGCGTCGGCTCAGCCAGAAGTGCGAGCCATGCTTTGCCGAGCGGCGTTTCATGCAGAGCCTGCTGAATGTTCGTTGCGGCTTCAACTAAGTCTTTTTGAAAATTGGCCATGCCGGGATAGACGGGAGGCACCTGCCGGAAGCCATAATGCAGCGCTTCCAGAGCTAAAGCGTCTTTCGTTTTCCATCTGCGATAGATCGCTTGTTTGGATGTGCTTGTTTTATCCGCAATGTGTTGGGTTGAGGTGCCATGAAAGCCACGGGTTGCCAGAGCCCTTAGCGTTTCTACAAGGATTTTGCGGGTCAGGCCTTCGTTTCGGGGCCGCCCTTTTAAGGTGCTAGGCTGAAGCATTTAGTTGGCCTGTTTTGTGGGCGCGGCACATAGAGCTTGTGAGAACCGTTCTACATAATCAGATGGCGAGATACCAAAGTTTCGTTGGAAGGCGCGGCGTAGGTTTTGGATATGACCAAACCCGGAAAGGTGCGCGGCCTGTTTGATGGAGCTGCGTCTCAGGAGGGCTGTTCTGGCAAGGTCCAGCCGCAAACACTCCACGAACTGGGCTGGCGTCGAGCCAATGTCTTCTTTTAAGCGGCGGTGCAGGGTGCGGGTGGAGACGCCTGCTGCATTTGCCATGGCATCAATACTCCAATCCCCCTCAGGTTCTGAGAGCTTGGCGATGTTGGATTGCCCTGCTGCTTGTAAGGAGAGAGCGGATGAAAATTGTGCTTGCCCGCCATGCCTGCGCAGATAGACAACCAGCTCCTGCGCTGTTTTGAGGGAGATGCCAGCACCTAGGTCCAGCTCGATCAGGTGGAGGGCGAGGTCAATGCCTGCCGTGACACCAGCAGAGCTGTAGATGTCACCCGTGTTAACAAAGAGTTGGTCCATCTGCCAATCCACCTGCGGAAACAGGTTTTGCGCCATGGCAGCGCGGCTCCAGTGCGTACTTGCCATTTTGCCATTGAGGATGCCAGCCTGTGCCAGAAGGAGCGCGCCGGAGCAAATGGAAACAATGCGGGTGTTGTTGGTGCGCTGAGCAGCGTCTTGCAGGACCGAGGTGAACTTGTTTTCACTCAGAGCAAGATCGACCGCACCGCCGGGGATGAGCAGGTCTGCCTCAAAGTTCCAATCTTCAATGGCTCCATCAACCGCGATTTTGATGCCCGGTTGGCTTTCTACCGGTTTGCCATCTACGGAGAGCACCCTGAGTTTATAGCTTGGTTTGTAGCAGTCCGCCGTCCAGAATGCCTGCATAGGGCCTGCAAGATCCAAAAGGTTTATTCCGTCATAGACGAGCGCATCAATAGGACGTGGTTGGGTTCTGATTGTTTTTGGCATAATTTGAAGCTTTATTGTCCTAACTGCCATTTACCTTAGGCTGTAGTCTGCAAGTCGTCAAAATTTATTTGAGGGAATATTATGGGATTACCGGAAGTGGCTGCTGTTGAGCCTTCGTTCAAAGCGCGGAATTTCCCGCTTGTTTTGGTGGCTACTGCAGTTTTATCGATGCAAATGCCCATTTTGATTGCGATCAGCGCATTGGCTGGGTCGTATCTGGCACCACACCCGATGATGGTCACGGTTCCTCTTGCGTTGCAGATGTTTGGAAACTTCCTGTTTGCGACGCCTATCTCTTTGTTTATGGGGCGGTATGGACGAAAGAGCGGAATCCTGCTGGGTGTGCTTCTGAGTGTTGTCGGGGCATTGCTGTGCGTTTATGCGCTTATCTCTGACCGGTTTATTATGCTGCTGGCTGGTCATGTTCTGTTGGGTATTGCATCCGCTGCCTATACCTTTATGCGATTTGCTGCTGCTGACAGTGCCAGCCCTAAGTGGAAGCCTATGGCGATCTCTCTCAGTCTGTCTATGGGATTGCTCTCTGCCATTCTTGGGCCCTCGCTGGTTGGGCTGGTGAAAGATATAGGCGGTGTGGTTCCTTTCGTGGGGAGCTATCTGGCATTGGCAGGCGTAGCTGTTGTTGGTGCGCTTCCTGTGCTTGGGTTGAGCCTGCCGCCTGCACCTAATGCACATCGCAAGGGTGAGGGGATGTTGTTGTCATTGCGTGTGTTACGGCGTCCAGCTGTTTGGGGGGCAACTGCTTGTGCCGCGCTTTCCTTTGGGTTCATGACCATGCAGATGTCGCCGACGCCGCTTTCCATGGAGTTTTGTGGGTTTTCCGTTGGACAATCCAGCGATGTGATCCGTTGGCATCTGGTGGCGATGTTTGGGCCGAGCTTTGTGACGGGTTTCATTATCCGCAGGCTTGGAACAACACCGGTTATGGTGCTTGGGTTGTTGATGCTGGCAGGTGCTGGTGTCGTCGGGGCGATGAGTGTTGAGCTCTGGGCGTTCTACGTGGCGCTTATCCTGCTGGGGATTGGTTGGAACTTCGGGTTCATCGGCGCATCCACTCGTTTGGTGGAAGTGGTTTCCCCGCAAGATGCTCCATTGGCACAGGGGGCGAATGATGCGGTGGTTGCTCTTGTTTCCGCTGTTTGTGCGCTCTCGACTGGTATCTTGTTCAGCACAGTTGGGTGGGCGTGGCTTTCACTTTCCGCAGTGCCGTTGCTGCTGGGATTGGCGTTGTGGCTGATGGTGGAGGGTGTTCGCGGACGGCAGGAGGTGTTTGTTACGCAATAAACGGTCCCAACTGGTTCCGTAAATATGAGAATAAGAGGGATGAACAGCAGGGCAGTGATTGTTCTGCTGTTTGTCTTCGTATATTCCAGTGCAGAGATTTTTGGTCACCCTGCGCACTTATCGCAGGAGATGGCCTTCAAGTGGAGAGTGATATGTCGGTAGATCTGAACACGGTGAAGCGTGTTGCTGGGCTTGCCCGCATCAAGGTTTCAGAAGAGCAAGCTGAAACCATGACCGGTGAGCTGAATATAATCCTTGGGTTTGTTGAGCAGCTTGACGAAGTGAATATTGATGGCGTTGAGCCAATGACATCCGTTGTTGAGCAGTCCATGAAGAAACGCGCTGATGGCCAGACTGATGGCGGTTACGCCGATAAGATTGTTTCCAATGCGCCAGTGACAGAAGACAACTTCTTCACCGTGCCTAAGGTTGTTGAATAAGCGCCGGGCTTTGCCTGACCCTATCCCTTTTCAAGGATTACCTAGTTGACTGATCTTACCAAACTGACGATCGCTGAGGCGCGTGATAAACTTGCAGCCCGCGACTTTACAGCTTCTGAACTCACTGAGAGCTACCTCGGTGCTATTGAATCCGGCAATGAAGCGCTGAATGCTTTTGTTGCTGTGACTGGCGATATTGCCCGTAAGCAGGCGAAAGCCTCTGACGCGAAGATTGCTGCTGGCGAAGCACGTCCATTGGAAGGTATTCCGCTGGGCATTAAAGACCTTTACGCCACCAAGGGTGTGCACACACAGGCATGTTCTCACATTCTGGATGGTTTTAAGCCGGAATATGAATCCACCGTTACGCAGAATCTGTTTGACGATGGTGCTGTGATGCTCGGCAAGCTCAACATGGATGAGTTTGCGATGGGGTCTTCCAACGAGACTTCTTATTACGGCAATGTTGTAAACCCATGGCGCCGTAATGGCACTGAGACCGCTCTGGTCCCGGGTGGCTCTTCCGGTGGGTCTGCGTCTGCTGTTGCTGCGCATTTGTGTGCGGCTGCAACCGCCTCTGATACCGGTGGTTCCATTCGTCAGCCTGCTGCGTTGACTGGTACTGTGGGCATTAAGCCTACATATGGCCGTTGTTCGCGCTGGGGCATGGTTGCATTTGCATCCTCCCTTGATCAGGCTGGCCCGATTGGCCGCACAGTGCGTGATAATGCGATCCTGCTGACATCGATGGCCTCTGTTGATGCCAAAGACACCACATCCGTTGATGCGCCTGTGCCGGATTATGAAGCCTTCGTTGGCAAGTCCATCAAGGGCATGAAGATCGGTATCCCGCGCGAATACCGTATGGATGGCACCCCGGCTGTGATTGAAGAGCTGTGGCAGCAGGGTATTGCATGGCTGAAAGATGCTGGCGCTGAGATCGTCGAGATTTCTCTGCCGCATACCAAGTACGCTCTACCAGCCTACTACATTGTGGCTCCTGCTGAAGCGTCTTCCAACCTTGCGCGTTATGATGGCGTTCGTTACGGCCTGCGTGTGCCGGGTGATGACATCATTGATATGTACCAGAACACCCGCGCTGAAGGCTTTGGTGATGAAGTGAAGCGCCGCGTGATGATCGGCACCTACGTTCTTTCCGCTGGTTATTACGATGCGTACTACCTGAAAGCGCAGAAAGTTCGGACCCTCATCAAGCAGGACTTCGACAATGCGTGGGCTGCTGGTATTGATGCTATCCTGACCCCAACCACGCCAGATGCAGCGTTTGCGCCGGGTGAAATCACTGATCCAGTGACCATGTACCTGAACGACGTATTCACCGTGACTGCAAACATGGCTGGCGTACCGGGCATGTCCATTCCAGCAGGCGTCAACAAAGACGGCCTTCCTCTCGGCCTGCAGCTGATTGGCAAGCCGTTTGACGAAGGCACGCTGTTCCAGATTGGCGAAGTGATCGAACAAGCCGCTGGCCGCTTTGAGCCTTCCACCAACTGGTGGTCTAAGTAAGCTTTAAGGCTGATATCGAATTAGAGAAGCGCGGTGAGGGCAACCTGACCGCGCTTTTTGTTTGCCGTGAATTTGCTAGGGATTATCCTCGTAAACCCGACATCACCACACGGTGGCGGTGCAGAGTTTGAGGCGTGGCGTGGCTTTTATGCAAGATCGATGGGGTCGCGCTCTTGGCTCTGGGTCCCGGCTCGGGGGCCAGGATGACAGCGGTGATGTTGACTTAAACTGTGCCACATACTCCAACGTCTTCCCGCACTTGATGTGGGATCCAGTGGGCGGAACTCCGGGATCGCCAAAGCTCAATGAAAAAATGTAGTAAAGGGGGGGGGGCTTACTGCGATTTTTCTATTTTTTTTTGTAAACCGCAGCTTCGACCCTGTCCTTAAGAAAGGTTTTGAAACCATTTATTTGTTTTGGTATCACATCAGACTTGCGGCCTAGAATTTGATTTGCCCGCTTTACATATGTCCAAAATGACCATGACTTCACATCATCCAGCTGGAGTTCGCGGCTCTCAACTTTTAAGTATCGCTTGCAAACATGAGAAATGTTAAATTTTTCGACTAGGGCCACTTTGTCTATAGTTGGATTATTTTTGATAATTCGTATGGCTTCACGGCGGCATGTTGCAGAAGCTTTTCGGAACAGGCGAGATATTGTTGCGTCTCTTAAGTAAATGTTTGTGCCATCAAACCTGAAGCCGAGATATTCAAATCCGTTTTTTCCTTGTGGCCCACCTAGGTGCTCATACGATAGGCCTGTCCGATTTCTCTCGTACTTTACTATGCAAGTTTTCGCGTCTTTGATTTCTAATGACTGTCCATGTTCAGTGATGGCGTTAAGTGCGAAGATGCGCGCTTCTTCAGCTTCATCTCTAGCGCCAGGCAAGATTAGGAGAATGTCGTCAGAATAACGGTAGTAGTATCCGTTTTTTTCCTTTGCGAATGAATACATTGCCTTGTCAAAGCTCAATAGATAAAAATTCGCAACAAGATCTGATATAGGCGTGCCTTGGGGAATGCCAACTTTAAGTGTATTTTTCGAAATCAGTGAGGTAAATCCTGCTCCTTGCCCTGCTATTTTTGAGCGAAAATCAGTTGGTGAACAAAGCTGTTTAGGAATGTCTTTATAATCTTTGAATTTTTCAGCTCTTTTGTATCGAGCTGTGCCGTTAATAATCGATTTTTCAATGTACCCTAATCGTGTGTAGACTTCATTTTGATCTACATACCTGTACTGCGTTAGGTTTTTGAAAACTGCAAAGTGATCGCGTGGTAGGTAATCCACATCAAGTAAGTCACTCCAAATTTCTTTAATTTGTGCGTGATTTAGATTCTCAAAGAATTTTCTAATATCCAATGCAATAGCGACGCAATCGCCAATCTCATCTATTCGATCAAATGCCTCTTTCGCAAAATCGATATTGCATTTCCCTGCGTTTCCGGTTTTCATAATCCGCCGGTAAGCGATAGGGCAATCGGAAATGCCGAGCTGCTTTAAACGCTCTTCGTATTTAATAATGAGGATCTTACGATAGTGAGCATATATGTAAGCGTCGCGGCGGGCTGCATAACGGATATTACGACTTTTTTTGTCCGGCTTTGATCGTGACCCCGTGCGATAAGGCTGCCATTCGTTTACATAATGCATCAAGGGAAAGAACTTTTTCTGGGTCAGATATGAGGCTTTGTATATTGCGCTTTGAAATGGGCGCATCAAAATGAGGGTAATGCTTTAGCTCACTACTGGAAATTACAAAATTGCTGGTCATATTGGTCCGTCGAGTGGGACCCAGAACATCCGATATACGCCTTATATCGTTAGCATCTCTGAGTCCCGCCGTTATACTATAAGCGTGTCTTACGACGATGTCGTGTATACTGTGATAAGTTTAATGTACGAATGTACTTTATCATACTGTCGCCAACATAAACTAACAAGAACGGAAATACCTATGACGATACTGCTCATTCTGGTTGAGCTTGCTGCCAGCCTTGACAGTTTAAACACGAAACTGCATAGGCCTATTGCCTATGATAGTGTTTGATGGGGGATGCAATCTCTAGTTTCAAGAGCGATTGTGAAATTTTCACTCTTTTTTGAGGTTTAAATTTCCTATGTTGCACTTATAGCAGACGAACTCTAGAGCAACGATACAGGAGGGGAACCACAAACATCGTACTTACATTTGTCAACTAAGTTGACAGAGTCATCTCCAAGTTGTTTTGTTGGCCTATGGAAAAGACTAGGACACATGAGGAGCTCTGTGGTGTGAGTGGTGAGCAGGAGCTTGCTGGTGTTCTTTATGAGAGCATTCAGATTACGCGGCCTTTGTTGAGGCATATTACCAATGCGGTGGAGGCTGCCTCGTTGAAGGTGGGGGTGAGTGTTGGTGAGCGCGCAGTTTTGGAAGTGCTTTACAACAGTGAAGATGCTTTGACCGCTCCGCAGATGACGGAGCTGCTGGACCTCAAGCGCCAGTTTGTGGCGCGGGTGCTTGCCACCAGCAAAGCCAAAAGCTTTGTAGAAGAGAAGCTCAACCCAACTCATAAACGGGCGCACTACCACCAGCTCACGGAAGCAGGGCGGGCGGCGATTGCTGAGATATGCGGAGCTGAGTTGCGGGTGTTGAAGTCACTGTTGCAACGCCTGAGTGCAGATGAGGTGATTGCTCATCTTAAAGTGCAGAAAGCTCTGCTGCAATGTTTCTCAAGTTTTCCTGACTAATGCATATAAGGAGGCGAGTGTGAGTCTATGGGGTGTGATTGGAGTGATCGCGTTGGTGGTGATTGCAGGGGCCAACGCAGGGGGCTTCAATTGATAGAGCCAAGCGACCGAACACGGCTGTTCTCCTTATAGATATGCAGGAGGCCTTTACTAAGGAGACCAAGGCGCGGCAGTAGGACCCGGCTTATATGGCTGGCCGGATTACGGTGATGAATGAGCTGGCGAAAGATGCAAAGCTTAAAGGCCAGTTCATTGTGGCTGTGAAGCAGGTTTATGAGGGAGCTTACACCAACTTTCTGATTGGGTTACTGGGAGAGGGGCTTTGCACCAAGGGTTCATCGGGGCTTGAGTTGGACAAGCGGTTGGCGTTTGCACCGGCTATCACCGTGATAAAGCATGTGGGGGACACATTTACCAATTCTGAGTTTCTTCAGTTTTTGGAGACGCATGGTATCGGGACACTTCGTATTGCCGGGTTAGATGGGTGCTACTGTGTAAAGAGCACAGTGCTGAGTGCGCTTGGGCGTGGTTATGGAGTGGAGCTGGTGGAAGATGGCGTGCTTTCCATCAGTCAGGAGAGTTGGAAAACGTGCCGGACTGAATTGGAAGAAAAAGGTGCCCATCTTGTACAGGCACCCCAGTTGGAAGGCACCTTGTGACGTGTAATTGTTCTGTGGGACAATCTTGGATAAGTCTGCGATATTTCGCAGGTTTTTAGTTTGAGAATGCGAACTGCATGAATTGATATCGGGAAAGGCCCTGTAAAAGTTACCCTTCGCAATAGGGAGGAAACCAGTCGTATATCATGGCCCCTACTAGATGTTGGGTGTCTGCTGGTTTTAGGCCATAGCGGCTTGAAAAATACACCTTTGCCTTGGGGATTAATGCGGGATAGGCTGTGGGTATATTGTTTAGATTGCTGCGTAATGTGTTATTGCTCTGTCTCCCAAGAACAAGAGAGCAAACAGGAATAGCATGGCAGACGTTGAGTGCATCGTTATCGGTGCCGGTGTTGTGGGCTTAAGCGCGGCTTATGAGCTGGCGCGTCGGGGGCGTGAAGTTATTGTGCTGGAACAGCACGAAATTATCGGCTCTGAGATCAGCGCTCGCAACTCCGAAGTTGTCCATGCTGGTATCTACTACCCAAAAAACTCATTAAAATCAAAAGCCTGCGTGCAGGGCAAAGAGATGCTTTATTCCTTTTGCGAGGAATTTAACGTCCCTTACAAGCGCGTTGGTAAGCTGATTGTTGCGACTGATGAAAGTCAAGTCTCAATGCTTGAGGGCATTAGGGCGCGCGCAAACGCCAATGGCGTTGAAGATCTTTTGATGCTCAATGAGGCGCAGGCACAAGGGTTTGAACCTAACCTTGCGTGTAAGGGAGCCCTGTTTTCTCCATCCACAGGCATTGTGGATAGTCACACCTATATGATGGCGCTGCAAGGTGGATTAGAGTCTCACGGCGGGCTGGTTGTTGTGGGCACGGAAGTGACACAGATTGAAACCGGTATGCGGCCAAGTGAGCTGATGGGCGCTGATATTCTGGTTGAGGAAGATCTGGAAGCCGCTGATGCAGGTTTTGCTGAGGATGAGCTGGAAGATCTGCCGGCTAAAGAATTTAAAGGCGAGGGTTTCACCATTGTGATGAAGGATGGCTATGCCATCACATGTCATGAGTTGGTGATTGCAGCTGGTCTGCATTCCAACAAGGTGCTGAGCAAAGTAGCAGGGCATATGTCTCGTCCTGTCCCTAAGCTTTATTATGCCAAGGGCAACTACTTCAGCCTTGCGGGCGACTCTCCGTTCTCTCATCTTATCTACCCAGTGCCAGAGCCGGGCGGGCTTGGTATTCACCTCACCGTTGATATGGGTGGTCAGGCTCGATTTGGGCCGGATGTGGAGTGGATCGATGAGATCAACTACGAGGTGGATGAGGCGCGCGGCGAGAAGTTTTACGCCCAGATCCGCAAGTATTACCCTGAGCTGATGGATGGCAGCTTACAGTCGGATTATTCCGGCATTCGTCCAAAACTGGTCCAAGCTGGTGCTGATGCGGCAGATTTTGAGATCTGGGGTGAAGAAACCCACGGAATTCCGGGGCTGCTGGCGTATATGGGGATTGAATCTCCGGGTCTGACCAGTTCATTGGCTCTTGGTTCCATGGGTGCCGATCGCTTGATTGGTGCTGAGTAAACCGCTCCAATCCGCTTAGAATTATCCAAGAAAATTTAGGGTTTTCTCCCGTAAAGTCATCTCCAACTGAGTTGGGGGTGCGCTTTCGTGCGTGTGCTCCAACCAAATCCTGCAAAAGAACTGGGTGCACACATGAGGCTTTCTCGTAGAGATTTCGTGAAAATTGGCGCGGGCAGTGGTCTTGCTGCCGGATCCGCCGCATTTGTTTCAGGTGCTGCATATGCGCAGCAATCAACCCCTGTCTTGCCGCCGCCCTCTGTGAAAGCAGAAGGGCCTTGCGCCAAGTCTCTTTTGGGAGAGGGGGTCGCTAAACCGGATTTTACCCTTGATGTTGATGAGAAGCCTTACAAAGCCTATGGCGTTGACCTTAAAGCTCAATTGGTGGGTGGGTCGTGGCCGGGTACTCCAATTCGATACACCGAAGGGGACATGTTCCGGGTTCTGATCAACAATCGGATGAAGGAGCCAACTTGCATTCATTGGCATGGCCTGTTGTTGCCTTCC
This sequence comes from Pseudovibrio sp. Tun.PSC04-5.I4, assembly GCF_900104145.1. Taxonomy (NCBI): domain Bacteria; kingdom Pseudomonadati; phylum Pseudomonadota; class Alphaproteobacteria; order Hyphomicrobiales; family Stappiaceae; genus Pseudovibrio; species Pseudovibrio sp. Tun.PSC04-5.I4. The sequence goes on from NZ_FNLB01000006.1 coordinate 4,496,964, forward strand.
CTCATGGATGGTGTTCCAGAGATTTCACAGTTGCCGATTTTGCCGGGGACCTCTCAGTATTATGAGTTTCCGTTGGTTCAATCGGGCAGTTATTACTATCACTCACATCTTGGTTTTCAGGAGCAATACGGCCTGCTCGGCTCCCTCATTATTGATGCATTGGACAATCCTTACTCATATGATGAGGATGAAGTGCTGATGTTCTGCGATATTCCGCCCGCTGAAGGCCCTGAGATTATTAAAGATTTGCGAAGCGGGTCAAAGCGCCCTGAGATAAATGAGGCCTATGAGCCGCCCAATACCAAAGGCTTTGATATTGATGTGCGCAATGCGGGCATCACACTGAATGGCAAGAGTAATGATGATCCGTGGATCCTGAGCGTCAAGAAAGGCGCGCGGCTTCGGTTGCGGTTGATCAATGCAACGGGCAGCACGTTTTTCCGGGTTCAGCTGGCTGGCTTGAAGTTCACCATTATTGAGGTGGATGGAAACCGGGTGAAGCCCTTTGAGGCTGACAGTGTGATTATTCCAACAGCGGCGCGTTATGATGTGCTTGTCGATATCCCCCAGGGCGGCAGTTATACGCTTCATGCAGCGGTGCTTGGGGATGATATTCAGTGTATTGGCGTGATCCATACTGATGATGTTGCTCCCGTTGCCAACAAGGGACGGGCGGAATTCAAGGGCGTCACCGCTGATTTTCGAAGTCTGCGTTCTTTCAAGGAATCTGATTTTGGGCGTAAGGCAGACCGCATGCTTGATGTTCTGCTCTCTGGAAACATGAAGTCCTACGAGTGGGAGATGAATGAGCATTATTGGCCTGCGGAATATGCAGGGCCGGATCCGCTCAAGACCTATCTGGATGTTGAATACGGGGAGGTGGTTCAGCTGCGGATGATCAATCGGTCTCGTATGTCTCATCCGATGCACCTGCACGGACACACGTTCCGGGTGCTTGGGACGAAGGATGACAGGTTTGCGCCTGTTATGGATACAGTATGGGTGCCAGCTGGAGAGACGGTGACCATTGAGTTTCTTGCGAATAACCCAGGAATGTGGGCGTTTCATTGCCACAATATCTGGCATCTGGCCGTTGGGATGATGCAGCCCGTTCGGTATGTAACGACCAGGCCTTTGCGTGATGCGGAATAGATGTAGCGCGGCCTGCTGAGGTCGGGGATAGCAGGGTAAGATCTGTCATGGATGGTCGGAATACAGAATTCCACAAGGTAACGGCTTAAGTCTATTTCGCTGTTGGTTGAATTGTGTGCTAGAGGAAAATACGTAAGGCGCGTTTTAGCCAACACTGTTGGCTGTTCTGGTGTCGTGATGAGCAACGATTTGAGAAATAGATGACCGATGATATCTCCGTAGTCCTTTTGGGCTCTGGCTTGTTGAACCCGTTTGGGATCCTGATTGCAGCCTATATGGGTTACTATGCGAACCAGAAGGCTAAGATTTTTATTGCCGGGTTTGCCGCCGCTGCTCTGAGCCTTTTTTTAGAGGGTGTGTTGGAGCTTGTTGGAATTCAAATGCCGTGGGACCCTGAAGTTGGGCCGCTGGCGTTGTTCCCGTTCCGCTTTGCGACGGGCATTGTTGTAAGTGCGATTGCTATGAAAATTGGGGCTAAGCGTCGTCAGTCGCACAGGTAATTCCGGTGGGTTTATGCTGATCGTTTTGTGGTCAATGTGCTTAAGAAACGAGCTGAATTGCTTTTCTTCAAGCTTCTCCCCGAAATTTAGGCAAAATGGCAAAAAAACGAGCCAAGAATTGCTTGCCTTCGCGTAGTTGAGGAGCTACCCAACACCTTTGAGAATTAAGGTGGTCCGCGTTGCTTTGTTTTTGCAAGTGCAATTGATTTGGCACGTGACCTAAACGAACACAGGATATTGATCGCATGACGCTGCTTGTCGATACGCGCACACCGGATCCGAAGAAATTCATCAAGGGCGTAACTGGCGACTGGGAAATCGTAATTGGTTTGGAGGTTCACGCTCAGGTGACTTCTGAGGCCAAGCTTTTCTCTGGCGCTTCCACCAGCTTTGGCAGCGAACCCAATAATAACGTGAGCTTGGTTGATGCGGCTATGCCGGGCATGTTGCCTGTCATCAACGAAGAGTGTGTCCGTCAGGCTATTAAAACCGGTCTTGGTCTTAAAGCAGAAGTCAACCTGAAGTCTGTTTTTGACCGCAAAAACTACTTCTACCCGGATTTGCCGCAGGGCTACCAGATTTCGCAGTTCACGCAGCCAATCGTTGGTGAAGGCATCGTTCATCTTGATATGAAGAGCGGCGAGCAGGTTGAAGTGGGCGTTGAGCGTCTTCACCTTGAGCAGGATGCTGGTAAATCTTTGCATGACCAGCACCCGACCATGTCCTACGTTGATTTGAACCGTTCCGGCGTTGCTCTGATGGAAATCGTTTCCAAGCCAGACATTCGTTGTGCTGATGAAGCGAAAGCCTACCTCACCAAACTGCGTACTATCCTGCGTTACCTGGGTACTTGTGATGGCAACATGGACCAGGGGTCTATGAGGGCTGATGTGAACGTGTCTGTTCGCAAGCCGGGCGGCGAGTTTGGTACACGCTGTGAAATCAAAAACGTCAACTCCATCCGCTTTGTTGGGCAGGCTATCGAATATGAAGCCCGTCGTCAGATCGGTGTTCTGGAGGATGGCGGCTCTATCGAACAGCAAACCCGCCTGTTTGATAGCGTGAAGGGGGAAACCCGTTCCATGCGCTCTAAAGAAGAAGCGCATGATTACCGTTATTTCCCTGATCCTGATCTTTTGCCGCTTGTGTTCTCTCAGGAACTGGTTGATGAGCTGGCAGCGAGCCTGCCAGAGCTGCCTGATGAAAAGAAAGCCCGTTACATCACTGAATATGGTTTGACCCCATATGATGCTGACATTCTTGTTGCTGAGCGCGTCTCCTGTGACTTCTTTGAGGAAGTTGCAACGGGCCGCGACGCCAAGCTTGCTGCGAACTGGGTTATCAACGACACATTTGGCCGTTTGAACAAAGAAGGTCTGGACGTAACCACCAGCCCGATCTCCTCAGCTCAGCTGGGTTCAATCGTTGATCTCATCAAAGCAGGCACGATTTCCGGTAAGATTGCGAAGGATCTTTTCGAGATTGTTTGGACTGAAGGTGGTGATCCTGCTCAGATCGTTGAAGAACGCGGACTGAAGCAAGTGACGGACCTTGGAGCTATTGAAGGGATCGTCGATGAGATCCTTTCAGCGAACCCTGACAAGGCCGAACAGGCCAAAGAAAAGCCGGGTATGCTTGGCTGGTTTGTAGGCCAAGTAATGAAAGCGTCCAAAGGTAAGGCAAATCCACAGGCCGTTTCGGACATGTTGAAGGCGAAAATTGGTCTCGACTGAAAATAACCAATAGTATCAATGAGTAAGGCCTGCCAGCTTGGTGGGCCTTTTCTTTTGGGGGCTACCACATATAAGCCATATTAACCTAAGATAAACTTCAGGTGATCGGGCGTTATGAAGACTTGTCTGGTCTGGGATCTAGGTTCTGCTAGAACTTCTAGTTGTGTGGTGTATCACTACTCCGCGCTTTGTTGTATTATGAATTTTGGGGGCATCTCGTTGCTTTATCAACGAAGTCGTTTTCTTTCCAATATCGCTGTTGTTGGCGTCTTATGCTCATGTGTTGGGCTTGAATTTGTCGCTTCTACTTCAGCTGCTGTTGCTAGCGAAAGCACTCAGTCTCTGACTTCTTTTAGGTTTGAAACTCTGGTTGCAAAGGCGAAAGCGCGAGCTGCTAAAGCCTATGTCGAACCCGTGAGTGAGTTGCCAAAAGCGCTGGCAGCTTTGCAGTATGATGGCTACCGTAAGATCGCGTTTAAGAGAGAACGTAGCAAGTGGCCAGACAATGAGAATTTTCGGGTTCAGGCTTTCCACCCCGGGTGGTTGTTTGACACTCCGCTGAAAATCCATGAAGTGAATGAGGGAGCAGCTCAGCCCCTGGTCTTTGAAGCTGCTGACTTTGACTATCAAGATGCCAAACTAAGTGCATCCCTGAGTGAAGTTTCGTTTCCCGGTGTTGCTGGCTTTCGTCTGTTGAACCCTCTCAATGTTGAGGGGCGGATGGACGAACTGGTTGCGTTTCTTGGCGCTAGCTATTTTCGTGCTTTGGGTGCAGGTAACGTTTACGGCCTGTCCGCCCGTGCGCTGGCGATTGACACGGCAAGTGGCAAACCGGAAGAGTTTCCGCGGTTCTCCGCATTCTACCTGAATAAACCAACGGCTGACTCTGACACTGTGACTGTTTGGGCCGAGCTTGATAGCCCAAGTGTGACTGGTGCGTATCAGTTTACTTTTAAGCCGGGACAGCAAACGGAAGTTGATGTGAGCGCGCATTTGTTCTTCCGCAGCGATGTGGAACGGTTGGGTATTGCGCCCCTGACATCCATGTATCTTTTTGGCGAGAATGACCGTGTTGGCTTTGATGATTTTCGCCCGGAAGTGCATGACAGTGATGGTCTGAAACTTCGGTTCGCCGATGGTAAGACTGCGTGGCGTCCGCTTTCCAACCCCCATAACCTGCAACTTTCCTTTATTGGAGCAAAATCTCCAGCTGGATTTGGCTTGATGCAGCGGGATAAAGACCTGAGGCATTATCAAGACCTTGAAGCACGCTACGACAAACGACCGAGCCTTTGGATTGAGCCGCAGGGCGACTGGGGTGTCGGTGCCGTTATGCTGGCTGAAATCCCAACGGATAAAGAGATTAACGATAATATTGTTGCCTTCTGGTCTCCTGAGGGAGACGTGAAATCGGGGGATGACCTCTCGTTCCGCTACAAAATGTACTGGGGTGACGAAGTTGACCGTTCTGAGCAAGCTTTGATGCCGGTGATGCAAACACGAGCAGGAAAAGCGGGCCATGCAGCCTCAGAAGACGATGCTTTGTCTCGCAAATTCGTCGTTGATTATGATGCAACTCTGTTTGCTGAAAGCGGATTGAATGGGGAGCAGCTTGTACGTGCAAAGCCATTTATTGAAAGCGCTGCTTTAAACGGCACAGTAGACTTTTCCGATGTGACCTACATTGAAGAACTTGGTGTTTACCGGGTCATTCTGGATGTTACGCGTCGTGATCTTGAAGTGCCAGTTGAATTACGTCTTCAACTGAGCGATGGGGAAATGGCTGTTTCTGAAGAATGGCTTTACCAGTGGGGGTGGAGCTCATGATGACTGCAAATACAATGGAACATGCTGTGCCTAAGATTACATTATTGCCGCTTGAGAGTGGGCCTGTCGCACATTTGGCGATGCCGGTTCAGGACTTGGCGGCCGGTGATAGCTGGATGTTTTTGGTGTGGCGCCGTTTGCGGCATGGCCGCAGCTGGTCTGCTATTCCTTCGCAGCAAACTGGTCTGCATAAAGCGACCTCCAGTTTTTCGGAGCAGTAGACAATGGATAAACCGTTTCGCGACGGGGTCGCGCATCGGCGGGCGGCAGCGTTTGTTTTTTGCCTTGCTCTGTCGCTTAGTTTTACTGGATTGTTCTATTCCGCATTGAGCGCGGACTACCTCAATATCTACGAGATAGTGCGTGTTGTTTTGCTGTTCCTTAGTACTCTCTGGCTTGCTTGGGGTGGTGCTACTGTTCTGCTGGGGCTGCTTTACAGCCGCTCAGTGAAACCGCTCAAAGCTGATCCAAGCCGTTTACCCGTTGCAGGCACAGCTGTGCTGATGCCGATCTATCACGAAAACAGTGTTGAAGTTGCTGCCCGCCTTGCTGCTATGATGGATGATGTGCGAGCGAAGGGTGCAACACCCTTGTTTCATTGGCATGTTCTATCTGATAGCCGGGATGAGGCGATTGCGACTGATGAAGATAATGTTGTTCGTCAACTGATTGCACGTTATCCCGACCAAAAGATCTATTATCGCCGCCGGGACAAAAATCTTGGCCGCAAGGCCGGGAATGTGGCGGAGTTTGTGCAGCGTTGTGGTGGTGCCTACCGCTATATGATTGTGTTGGATGCGGACAGTTTGATGCGCGCAGATACGCTCGTGCATATGGTTGGCCGCATGGAAGCCTCGCCTAATCTGGCGCTGCTGCAAACGGTGCCGATGCTGGTTGGTCTGAAGAGTTATTTTGGCCGAAGCATGATGTTTGCTTCTGGCATGTTTGGCCGGGTGTATGCGTTTGGTCTTGCTGCCATGCAGGGAGATTGTGGTCCGTTCTGGGGTCACAATGCGATCATCCGCACGCGGGCGTTTGCCTCCAGTTGTGGTTTGCCGGAACTGGATGATACCTCTGCCTTTGGTGGGCATATTCTCAGCCATGATAGTGTGGAGGCTGTGCTTCTGGCCCGTGCTGGCTGGACTGTGGAATGTGATCCGCGGATTACCGGTTCCTATGAAGCTGCACCCGAGAATATCTTGGGGTATGCGGCGAGGGATCGGCGTTGGTGTCAGGGCAATTTGCAACACTCACGGGTGATTGGTGCACGGGCTCTTAAGCCGTGGGGCCGGTTCTCGCTGGGGCTTGGCATCATGTCTTATCTGAGTTCTCCAGTCTGGGCGGTCTTCATGCTGGCTAGCCTGTTTGCTCCGCTAGATCTGCCCGCTCTACAAGCCTACACCTTTGAAAACCATCTTCCGATTTTAGGTCGGCTTCCAATCAGCGCTGCTTATGAAGGGGCGGCCCTTTTATTCGGTGTAGTGGCCTTGTTGATTTTGCCTAAAGCGCTGGTTGTGTCGAAAGAGGTTCTTTTAGGGCACTATGGGAGTGCCTCCGGAAAAGGCGTGCTTGGCGGATTAGTGGAACTGGTGAGTTCGGCAGTGTTTGCTCCCGTCCTGATGGCGTTTCAATGCCGGTCCGTGTTTGAGGTTCTGATTGGTCGCGACAGTGGCTGGACGAATGCACACCGGGATGCGGGGCAATTGTCTTTCATGGAGTGCTTGCGCGCGGTGTGGTGGGTCAGCGTTATTGGCGCTTGCAGCATCGCACTGAGTTTGATCGGCGAGGCGTCCCTGTGGCTGTGGGTTCTGCCCGTTGCCCTGCCTATGTTGCTGGCTCCGTTGGTGATCTGGGGGAGTTCCTGCACAGTCGGCGGATCTGCCGCGAAAAAACTGGGTTTTGTGCTCTCCGGTGATCAGCAGGGGGCAGACCAACTGCTGGCCCATGTGGAAAAATACTCAGCAGATTTAAGGGTATAAACGCCGATTTTGTGCCTTCTGTATCACAGCTGTCGGTAACCGGTTTCAGTCTTGGTGCTGGGGAATTCCAGTTTGTTTCCATAAAACATATGCTTCTGGCGAGATCCGTTTTAGCGGTGAGAGATCATGCCAGAAACAACACACAAATCCCCATATTGGAGTAGGCCGGCTGGTGTCATCTGCATCACTGCTGGGTATTTGCTCATTCATCTGCTGCTGCGCGGATACTTCTCCTCCACCTTGAGCACGGACGATATGTTTGAGAACGTGTTGGTGCAGGAGTTGAAGCCGGGTTATCAGGTGCGCCAGCCTCCGCTGTATGAATGGCTGCTTTATTCCCTGCAGATCTTGCTTGGCCCGACGATCTGGAGTTTCCTCGTCCTCAAGTATTCCTTGGTGATGCTGTTTGCGCTGTTTTTGTATGGAACAGCCCGCAAAGCAATTGCCAATGAACAACTCGCGGCGCTCTCCGTGTTCTCCTACGTCGCGCTTTACCAGATCGGCTTCAACCTGCATGAGGGTGTGACGCATACGGGCGTGTTGATGGCAACATCAGCGGCGTCCATCCTTTGCTTCATCGCGCTGCTGGAGCGAAGAACGATCAGCAGTGCTCTCCTGTTTGGCCTTGCTGTCGGGCTCGGGATGCTCTCCAAACATTCCTATTACATCGTGCCTGTGGCCTTATTCGCGGCAGCGTTGTCCATGAGGTTTTGGCGCGCCCAACTTCGGTTTTCATTCTTGATGCTGGCGGGTGTGGTGGCGCTGTTGGTCTCCTCGCCTTATTTCTACTGGTTGTTGATCAATGATCAGGCGCTGTTTGGATCTGCCCTGGTGATCATGCGTGATGGCAATGAGGCGGGGCTGGTCAGTCGGATGTTGACCGGTGAGTTGCGTCTGCTGGTGAGTTTGCTCGGGTTTTCCGTCCCGTTCTTGCCGCTTGTGGTGCTGTTGTTTTTTCCGAGCCTGTTCCGCTCTCGGGAGGCGGCCTCAAACCCAACCGCATCCAACAGGGTAGGGCAGTTGCTTCAACGGACGTTGCTAATCTCCATTGGGCTGGCGTTTGTTGGCGTGTTGCTCAGCGGAGCGCAATACATCAAAGAGCGGCATATGCACCCCATCTTGTTGTTGCTGCCTGTTGTTCTGTTCTACCGCATTTCGCTTGGGCGTGTACCTGCCAGATCATTGAAGATCTATAGCGGTGTTCTCGCTGTCCTTGTTGTTGCCGTGCTTGGTGTGCGGGTCTCTGGCTTTCTTGCGCCTGATAAGAGGATGTGCGGCGGGTATTGTCGACACATGAAACCTTACGAGCAGTTGGGTGCTGAGTTGAAATCGGTCTTTCCCGAAGTTGTTGAGGCAACGGTGGTGTCATTGGATGAATACACCGGAGGCAACTTGCGTATGGCTTTGCCGGAGGCGCGGCATATCATAAGCAGTTTTCAGCCGTCCTCTGCTCAGCGGAAGGATTGTTTTGTTGTTTGGGATATGGGGGATGATGGCGGACAGCGTGGGCTTGAAAGTGCTTTGACCAGTGGCGGCTTCAACGTGGCTCAAGCGCCGGATCTAGAAAATACTTTGGTTTCAAAACAGATAGATGTGAGCTGGCCTCATTTGTGGAAGCGCGAAAATTTTCGTAAAACCAGTTTTGGGGTTGCGAAGATAGATCGCGATTCAGACCTATGTCGCTGATTGCTTACAGGTGCGTTGATGTTGAAAATTCGAGCTGCTCTTCCTGCAGATCTGGGTGCCGTTGTGCAAATGATGAATGGCGGTGCAACCTCGCAGCGCATTGCTTTGGAAACGGTGAAATTGAAACCTACCGGCCTGCCTTTTTAGAAATTCTGACATGCTCTGATACGCATATATTTGTGGGAGAGCAGGAAAACGGCGAATTGGTTGTCACGTTTCAGATCACCTACCACAAAGGGCTTGCGTTTAATGGTCAGCCGCGCGCGCAGATTGAAAGCATGCATACACGTGCTGATAAACGCGGTGAGGGACTAGGTAAGCTGATGCTGCGCCATGCGGTTGACCTTGCCAAGGATAAGGGGTGCTGTATGGTGCAGCTGACCTCTAACAAAGTCCGCGAGGATGCGCATCGGTTCTATCAATCCAACGGATTTGAGGCGACGCATGAAGGTTTTAAATTACTCTTCTAAGGGATGAGTAATTTTTGATAGTGTGATTTCCCCAAATGCACTCAATCCTATAGGACAATGAAGCGCTCATTTTGATGCTTTGCATTCTCACTTTTCGTTTTAAGGATGTCTCTCATGGCAGTTTCTCAAGAAAAACCAATTGAACTTTACTACTGGCCAACTCCAAATGGTTGGAAAATTTCCATTATGCTGGAAGAGCTTGGCGTGCCCTATGATTTGAAACTGACAAATATTGGCCGTGGCGAGCAGTTTGAACCGGATTTTTTGAAGATTGCCCCAAACAACCGTATGCCAGCAATTGTTGACCCTGAAGGTCCTGATGGAAAGCCAATTTCAGTCTTTGAATCTGGTGCTATCCTTCAATACCTCGGGCGCAAGTTTAATAGGTTTTATCCAACAGATGAACGCGCGCGGGTGGAAGTTGAAGAGTGGTTGATGTGGCAAATGGGCGGTTTCGGCCCGATGCTTGGCCAGAACCACCATTTCCGAGTTTATGCGCCGGAAAAAATTGAATACGCCATGACCCGCTATCTCAATGAGACCCACCGTCTTTACGGCGTGCTCAACAAGTGCCTTGCAGATCGGGATTATGTTGCCGGTGGTGACTACACCATTGCAGATATGGCGATTTTTGGTTGGTCGCAGAGTTGGGAACGTCAAGGCATGGACATTGAGGAGTTTCCTCATGTGAAAGTATGGCGCGAACGGCTTTGGGAGCGTGAGGCGGTGCGCGCGGGTGTCAAGCTTGGCAAGGAAGAAGCTAAGCGCACCGATCTGACGGAAGACAAAGAAGCCCAGTCTGTGCTGTTTGATCAGCGCGCGCGCTAGCACGTTTTGAATTTGCTTTCAGATAGAAGACACGGCAGGTTCTCATCTGCCGTGCACAATTGGTAAGTATATGATGGTTGAATGCGTGATACACTGATGTATCAAGTGCGTTATTCTCTTTTTATCACCGTGATGAAGTGCAGTGGCTTTGCCGCTCGTTCACGGGGTAGGCACAAACTATCGCTTTAAGTTGATTTGAACGTCACCCACCACCCTTCTAGGTTTTCCCGGACTTAAATGTAGTTTGCCTGCAATCTTTATTTGGCAAACTGCTTTTCAGGCGTGTTCATATCTGAAAGCTGGTTGTCACTTTTCGGGAATACGCTCTCCTAAATCCAAAACACTTCTGGACGGACCTTGAGCACATGAAGCCCATTAAAGCCCTTTTTGTTCCTTTCATTCTTGCCTTTGTTGCATTGGCTAGCCCTGTTTCTGCCGCTTCCTTTGAAAATCCGATCTACTCTCTTGAAGTGAAGGATGAGGCGGGCACTAAGACTTTGCGCGACGCCTTCACCAAAGGACCTGCCATTTTGCACTTCTGGGCGACCTGGTGTCCAAACTGCCGGATAGAATTGCCTGCAATGGAACGGTTTGAAGATGAGCTCAAAACAAAAGGTCTCGATGGCCAGTTTGTTGTGGTTGCACTGGAAGATGTACCGTATGGGCGCATTCAGAATTTTTTACGTGATCGACTGAAGCTGGAACGGTTTACGAGCTATCAAGCCGTTGACACCCAAGCCGTAGGCACTGCTTTTAGTGTTGCAGCTCTCCCCTTCACCTTGTTTCTGGGTGAGGATGGCGAAATCCTAGGTGGAATTCCGGGCTCGTTGGAGTGGGATGATCCAGAGTTTAAAGAGACACTCATTGGTCATTTGCAAGGCAAAGGCACTATTGCCGGAGGGAACTAAAGGAGAGCCTGTTATCAGGCGCCTTGTGATCCGAAAGCTGGATCCATTCCTCGGGACTATGGCTTAGTATTTTCGAGGAGGCTGCAAAGAACCTTCATTGTAGCCTTCTCCTCCTTGTCAAAATGCATAGATCGCGGGGAACCTGCGACCGCCTCCCTTCGTTTGAGTGGGAGCTTAGTCCAATAAGTGGGGAGGGAGCTTTTTCATGCGACTGGTCAAAGCTTCCATTGTTATGTCGATTGCAGAAAATACATCTCCAATGGGAGTGTCGAATTTTACCATCTGGATGATCCCCTCAAACACCATCATGAAGTAATTGGATAAGTGTTCAATGTCTTGAGGGTCCTGAAGGTCATTTTCGTATTTAACCAGCCTTCGACGAATGTCCGCCATCCATTCAAAGCGCAACGACCGATATTCATTCCCTAAAACGGGGTCTATAAGCCCCAGGTCTCCGATAGCAGACCAGTACAAATTCCCTTCTGTTTCAGTTTGTCGGTAGCATAATTCGGTAAAGTCGGTCAGCATTGTGTGCATGCACGAATAAATATCGGCATACATGGCTGAGCTGGATTCCACTTGCTGGCTGAACCTGAAAATATACCAGCGCATCGCTGGCGCGACGAGGTCTGTCTCATCTTTAAACCGTCGCCGAAGTAAATCCGGATCAATCATGACAGCGTTTGCGACAGCCTCCATCGTTGCTGCGCTGCGACCCTCGCTTAACAACAACCGGAAGAAATTGGAGAATATAGCCTCCAGTTTCTTTGGTTCTATAAAATCATCCGGGTTTTCAGTGTTGCTCATAAATCCACCGCATCATTCTTAAAGCAGTTTGTCTTTATTCCAGTTCAATCAACCTGTTCCGACTCTTTCTTTGAGGGCCAAGTTTTGCTGTTTGGTTGAACTCAAACAAGCGAAACGCGCTTTATAAGCGATAGTTCATCCCTGCAAATTACCACATAGCGGAAAAGGAACCACAAAGGGTGGCAGAGAGATACGTTTCAATTTGTTAGAATTTTCAATTCTGCTTCTGAGCCTTTTGTTGTTGGCGTTGCCACTGTGCATTTTCACAAAGGCTCACGACAATTTTTTTGCAGCCAGTCATTTTGATTGTGTTGTTTGAGACAAGCTGCAATTCCACCATCGCCTCTACTCCATGGCGTGGGTCATACCCAAGGCCATGCCATTTGTTGTCGCCTATAGGCCGTAAATCCCACAGGATCATGAGGCCCAGTACGCGTCTGCCGCGTTTGCTGATGTCCTCGTTTTTTTGATCGAGAACGGTGTGTTCGGCAAAGCCTTTTGGAGGATGGAAGGAGCGTAAGTGACCGCAAAGCGCTGAGCCGCATTCCTTTATATAAATAATTGCACCGCGGTCGGTTTTCCAAAAGCCGGAAATTTCGGAGGCTTGCGCGGGATTTCCGGCGAGCGAGAGAGAGAACGAAAACACAAGGAAACAGAGGGTGCGATACATCGTTTACCTGCTTGTTGTTGTGTAACCTGCTCACATTTGAGCAAGTCGCATTGGGTTGATTTCATCCAGCGACTTGCTTTAATTTTGGCTCGCGTCGATCTCTTGCTCAGCAAGGGCCTCTCAAACTAAGGGCGGACTACGCCAAGGCTGGCGGTCCACTCTTCGCGGCCTGAAGCATTTTTTAGCTACCACAACAAGCAGTGTTCACAGATCTCTGATTGCCGTCAGGGTAAATTTACTTCGTACGGCTCCAGGTGTCGCCCTTACAGAAAATCAGAACGCAGCCTTCAAGCTTCAATTTGTTGTTGGAGACCAGCTCCATGTTGCCGGAATAGGTTTTGCCGTCTTCGGCGTTGTAAACCTTGCCTTTCCAGCTGTCTTTGCCATTTGGCTTCATGCCAAGAATGGTTCTGGAACCGATTAAGTTCCGGCTGCGAAGTTTCGGATCCGGATTCTTGGTGTCTTTGCGCGGCTCCT